>JALRCK010000084.1 GCA_023262305.1 Deltaproteobacteria bacterium | reverse complement strand
CACCAAGAGAGGAGCGGTTAAGGTTACCTCGTCATATCCGTCGAGGGTGCAGAGAGTCGCAAAGCGGTTCCCCCTTCGTTTCAAGAGGTAGCTATAGAGCCGCAACGTCTCCCGATCATAAACGCCGTTCACCTGAACTGCAGGGCGAGCGGGATTTACAAGGGGACCGAGCATATTGAAGATAGTCCGGAACCCAAGCTCCTTGCGAATGGGCGCGACCCGTTTCATCGCTGGGTGAAAAAGGGGCGCGTGAAGGAAGCACACATTTGCAGAGGCGAGCCGTTTGCGCAGCTTGTTCGGATCACATTCAAGGGAGATCCCAAGAGCTTCAAGAACATTTGATGACCCGCATGATGACGACACCGCATAATTGCCATGCTTTGCGACCTTGTAGCCAGCTGCGGCGAGGATAAAGGCGGTTGTTGTCGAGATATTGAAGGCGCCTTTGTTATCCCCTCCAGTTCCGCAGACATCGATGCAATCGTTTGTACCGAGATCGAGAGGCATCGCAAGCTCCATCAAGGCTTGGCAAAACCCATCAAGCTCATCAACGGTGACGCCTTTTATGCGGAGGGCCGTGAGCAGGGCAGCTACCAACGACGGATTAATCGGCTCACTGAGCGCTTCGCTCATCAAAGCCCGAGCTCCTTCAGTAGAGAGCTGCCTTCCCTCTAATACGTTTTCTATGCGCTCTTTCATGAAGAGATCCAATTTTCAAGCATCTTCTTGCCATGCTCGGTCAAGATAGACTCAGGGTGAAACTGCACGCCACGAACATTAAGCCGCTTATGACGAAGCGCCATGACATTGCCCGCGTCATCGACGGCGGTCACTTCCAGCTCTCCAGCAGGAAAGCCATCACGCTGGACCACCCATGAGTGGTAGCGACCTACAGAGAAGCGTCGCGGAAGATCCTTAAAGAGGATCTCTCCCGGCTCAGTGACCTCAATCGGAGTCGCCTTCCCGTGGATAGGAACGTCGATGTTGAGTAGCGTTCCACCAAAAGACTCCCCGATACATTGGTGTCCGAGGCATACCCCGAGGATGCTCTTTGTTTCGGCAAACGTTCGTACGATCTCCGGCATGAGCCCGGCCTCAGAGGGGATACCTGGCCCCGGCGAGAGAACGATTTTGTCAAAGGGGACGACGTCATCGAGCGTGAGTTGGTCGTTGCGCTTGACGGTCACAGAGACACCATCGAACGCCTCGAGCATGTGCACAAGGTTGTAGGTAAAGGAATCGTAGTTGTCGATCATCAGTATCTTCATAGTCCCTCTCCGAGCTCTTCAGCGCGTTTCATGGCAAGTCGGAGCGCCCGCAGCTTAGCGTTCACCTCCTCCAACTCTGTTTCAGGCTGTGAGTCGTGAACCACGCCCATCCCGGCTTGGTAGACCAGCGTATTCCTGGTGCTCAAGAATGATCTGATCATAATCGCGAATACTGCATCGCCGTTGAATCCAAAGAATCCTACGCAGCCACCGTAGTGTCCACGCCGGATCTTCTCGTTTTGATCTAGGATCTGTATAGCGCGATGTTTTGGCGCTCCAGAAAGAGTTCCTGCGGGAAATGTGTCGCTCATGATGTGCGGCGCAAGACCGGACGTTGGTAGTGTGCCTTGCACCTTTGAGACGAGGTGAATGACGTGGGAGAAGTACTGCACGTCCCGAAATTCGCTGACATGCACATCTTTGCAGTGCCGGCTCAGATCATTTCGGGCAAGGTCAACAAGCATGCAGTGCTCTGCGTTCTCTTTGGGATCCTCAAGAAGCCGTTCAACTTTGACCCGATCTTGCGTGTCATCGCCCGTACGAAATGCGGTCCCCGCGATTGGATAGATTCCGGCGACCTGATTCTGCACCACGATCTGCGCCTCGGGAGATGAGCCAAAGAGCCTATATCCTCCATAGTTGCAGTAAAAGAGGTAGGGGGAGCGATTGATGACCCTCAACGCGCGATATACCTGAAAATCGTCCCCTTCGAATGATTGTAAGAAGCGGCGAGAGGGGACGATCTGAAACACATCACCTCGAGCGATGTGTTTCTTGCAGGTGTGGATGAGCTCAAGGAGCTCATTATCACTGAGTGCTGAGCGCTCCGGGCCTCTGAGCGAGAAGGGGTGAGCTCGCGCCGTAGCGTGAAACGCTGTGCGGAGAAGCTCGCTCGCACCATCAGTCGGAGGGTGTCCCTCAATGTGGTTCTCAACAAGGTACGCTTCGCTTTTGATGGCGTTAAACGCCAGCACATATCGGTATGCGATGAAGCGTGCCTCGGGGATCGAGATCTCTGGATCCTTTGGCTTGGTGAAGGTGATCTTCTCCATGAACTCAATTGAGTCCCATGTAGAGTAGCCAAAGATACCGTTCACAACGCCCTTCGGCAGGGGCTCTGATTCAATCTGGAAGGAGTTGAGGAATGCGGAGATCTCCTCCGCGAATCCGGTCACTGAGGCGACGGGGCGGGGAGGCTCGTCTGTCCCCAAGAACGATCGGTGCACAATCCCATGCTCTATTCGCAGCTCAGCGATCGGCTCGCAACAGATAAAGGATCTGCTATCTTCAGCGGTGTGGTAATCGGAGCTCTCCAAGAGGATCGCGTGGCTGTAGCGATCTCTGAGCCGCAAGTACGCGGCGATGGGAGAGGTTAGGTCGGCGATCGTAGAGTGGCACGTTGTTCGAATCTTCATGGCGATGTAACGCAAAGGCCTTTTTCGGCTTGTGTTCTTAAGGGGCAGCGATGTGGATAGGAGTATAATGTGGGCTTAAGCCCAGATGAAAGCAGGAATGCGCGTGGAGGAAAGCTGCGTCATATTTTCACAATATGCCTCCCGGTACGCACGGTCAAGCGGAAAGGGCGTTTCGGACTTCTCTTCGGATGTGAAATATGAGTGCGGTCAAGGAAAGGATAGGGGGTCTATCGACGGGGCAGGCAAAGTTCCCGGTATCCACTATCCCCTCGTTCAATAAGCCTAAAGTTGGAGCCTAGGTCCCAATTTTGGCACTTCTCCCGCTCTGCCTTGCTGATTGAGCGACTCATAACCACCTTGTCTTTAAGCATGATCGCGGTGTCGTAGTCGTACTGAAATCCTTTGCTTACACGCTCCCGCCCCACAGCCTCGGCTTCCAGGCGTTCAGGTTGATGGATAGGAATCTTGAAGCTCTCGGTTAAGCCACACTTTTCAAGGACGTTTCTGATCTGGGCGAACCTGACATGAGCGGTGGCGTGACCCGTGGTAGCGAGTGCGTGTTGCACTGCGAGTAAGGTAAGGAGCCGTGGAACGCCAGTTCCTGAGAATGGAGTTAGTAGGATATGACCGAGATCAGTTGGGACCGTAGAGACGAAGAGCCGGTTCCGATTGTTTGTGATCCCTGACTGCTCGTCCCCTGCGGGTAATACGGAGATCTCCTGACCGTGCGCTGCGAATCGAACTACATACGATCTCCCAGCGTGCGAAAAAGCGGTTATGAACGATCCGAGATCGCTGACTAAATGAGTAGCGAATTGTTGAGATGAGAGATTAACTGAAACTAATCGAGTCGGCTCTACTCCTTCAGCAATGGAGAGCGCTCCGAGCTCCACGCCGCGACTGGGCAGCTGCAACCTGTTTAGGTTGGTATCGAGACCTGGCTGTGGCTGATGAAGTTGCTGAGTCATCATTGGTTAAATGCAGCTACGAGCGATATGGATGCCAGGATTTCGTAGGGTGCTCCTGATATCAATGGCTTAGGGCTGCTGGGGCTCTCTTGGTTCCATATATATGTGGGGCTGTCGCAAGGCCCCGTTTGAGCATGTGCAGCGTCGATAATGGGAATGTGAATTTCTGAAGTACTTGTTGATGATCTCTTCTGTCTATCGTTGCGAGCAACAACGATCTGATTCAAGCGATCGACCTCCTCAACCCCTCCTGCGACATCGTTCAAAATCATCGTGAGCGATCGTTGAGCGCAAGAAATATAAAAATGAGAGCCGATCAGTTTACAAAGCGCTCGATGCGAACAGATCTATTTTACGAGAGTTCTATGTTTGTTGAGTGTGCTCAGTTAAAATGGCGCGCACAATATCACGCCAGAGCGTCTCTTGAGTGACGCACTGGTAGGTGTTACTTGGCTTGTATTCGTAAGGATGCCCCCCATGACTATCTTTAACGCTCAAGACCCCAATCAACCACAATCTCGCGAAGACCGAGGATCGACCCTTGACCTCTCTCAGTTCGCTCTGAACGATCGCTCCTATCAGGCTAATCGACTTATCCCGGACTCGGTTGAGAGCTTGGAGCCACTGAGGGTGTTGTGCAATGCGGTGAAGCAGCTTTATTACAAGGCGCACGAAATCGAGATTGAGACAGCAGCTCGTTTGGGTGCCGATCCTGCAGACCTACGGAGCCTTGCTCCCGATGTCCCCATGCAGACCCGAAATGCGGCTTGCCAGAGAGTCATGGAATTCTTCGAGCATCAGGTGGAGGGGCACACCGGACTCTTTCTTGATTTCGGGGGATATGCCCGCTACCTCGACAGCTTTTTTGAGGGGGAGCTACGAACTGTTGTGGAGAGAAACCCCGGCCGCAAGCCGTTTCCAGTTGGGACGACGCCTCAGGTAGTAACGCACAACCTCTCCCTTATCACAGCAGAGCAGGCAGTCAAATCTGAGAACAAAGAGCAGAGAGAAGGGTGCCTGAAGATCGTTGCTCTTCTGGCCGAGGAAACTCAGACTATCATGCCCGAGGTCGGCGAAGCCCTTCAACGGATGGACGAGGAGCTCAAGGGAAAGCTGGCGCGGTAATTCGTCATCTTCGCGGACTCTCCAGGTGTCGCTCAAGAGAGGGCGGCTTTAGTAGCTAACGGGCAGTCATGGAAGCGTCGTTGCCAGGATATTCAGTCATCGAACGACCTAGTCATTTGTCGACCTAAGTACGGCGTTGCATGGTGCAGACCCCGCAATCGAAGTGAATTGCGAAGGCATAGTCGGTCGGCTAGTCTATCAGCATGAAAGTGCAAACGGGACTGGATCGGATCCTCTCCGACAAAAAGCTTCGCCAACAACTGGATGGGAATATCGGGTATCTGTGTCACCCCGCTTCGGTGACGAGCTCGTTTCAATTCGGCGCAGTTGAGCTCCAGAAAAAATTCGGCAAGCGTCTCAAGCGTCTCTTCGGGCCTCAGCACGGCATATTTGCTGATGTTCAAGCCAATATGATTGAGACGGCGGATCTGATGCATCCCTATCTGCACCTCCCTGTAACCAGTCTCTACGGTGAGACTCGAGTGCCTCCGGCGCGGACGCTGCGCAATCTTGATCACCTCTTGGTCGACCTTCAAGACGTTGGCACCCGCATCTACACATATATCTGGACACTCTCCCATGTAATGGAGGCGTGTCGCGGAAAAGATATAACTGTGTGGGTACTCGACAGGCCAAACCCGATCGGAGGCGTTGCGATTGAAGGCAATATGCTTGACCCGAATTTCGCCTCTTTCGTCGGGCGATACCCTATGCCGATGAGGCACGGCCTGACTATGGCTGAGGTGGCTCACTATCTCCAAGCACGGTTTCCAGCAACCCGTTGCAAGCTGCGTGTCGTGACGATGAAGGGGTGGAAGCGTTCGATGTTCTTCGAGGAGACAGGACTGCCCTTTGTCCCCCCATCTCCGAACATTCCGACAGTCGACTCATGCTTTCCGTATGTTGGTGCTGTACTCTACGAGGGGACCAACATCTCTGAGGGAAGGGGCACGACGAGACCGTTTGAGTTCATCGGACATCCGAAACTTGAGCCGCACGCTCTGTGCGATGACCTAGACAAAGCTCTAGCGCGGGCGCAGTGCTCCGGCTTCAAGCTTCGGCCTGCGGCTTTTATCCCTACCTTTGATAAGCATAAGGGAAAGCTGTGCGGAGGATTTCAAATGCTTGTGACCAATCGCAAGCAGTTTAGGTCCTGGACCGTATTCCAAGTTATCACTCGCGTTCTCATGCATCGGCTCGGTAAGGACTTTCGTTTCAATCCTCCTCCGTATGAGTACGAGTATAAGAAACTCCCCATCGATATCCTGAACGGAACTGACGCCCTTCGCGAATGGTATCAGTCGCCGCAGGGTTCGATGAAGGTTCTGCGAGAGATCGAGCACGAGGGGATGTCGAACTATCGCTCGATCAGACGAGACTGCCTGCTCTATTCAGCTTGATGCATGAGCCCTGAAGATCAACATGCGCGTGAACTCGTCGACCGGAGCGATGCACTGCGCGGAGCAAGTGTAGTGAGTGTTGAGCCACTCGCGGGCGATATGTCCACGCGGCGCTTCTTTCGAGTCCATCTCAAAAACTCGGCGGCTCAATCCGCCATCTTTATGATCCTTTCAGGTGCGAGTGGTCCGGTCGGGGGTGGAGATCGCGCTCTCACGCAGGACGATACCTATGTTGAAGTTGGTAATTACCTTCGAGCCCATGGGATCCGGGTTCCACTTCTCTATGCGGATGACAGAGCGCGTGGTGCGCTGCTCATAGAGGATGTCGGAACAACTTCCCTTCTTGATGTCTCTCAGGATCGCGCGAAGTTACCTCAGCAAATCTCTTCCGCACTGGGCTCAGACCCGCTCAAAAGCCTATTCGCTAAAGCCCTCGCAATACAGAAAGCGCTCGCCGATCTCCCTCATGACAAGCAGGTCGTTATATTTCAGAGGCGCACAACCCCGCAGCAGCGAGCCACCCAAATTCGGGAGTTCCTCGATCACTACGCGCGCCCGCGTGGACTTTCTCAGCATGACAGTGGTGTGGTTGAGCGCCTGATGGATGAGGTGTGTGCGCGAGTAGAGAGCCATCCGAAGCAGGTTTCTCACTTCGACTACATGGCATCGAATATCCACATTCTATCCGGCGGAGAGCTGTGCTTGATCGATTTCCAGGACATGTGCCTCGATTCCCCCGCGCGTGATGTCGTATCGCTCTTAAATGATCGAGATGCCGACTCCACACTCGGGCGCGCTCGCCAACAAGAGCTCCTCGCGCTCTTTATGAGAGACATTAATCGACATACAAACTTTCCGTCCCTCTACGATGAGTATCTCTTGTTATGGGATTTTAGAGTTGCCGGGAGATTTGCTCTCCTCTCTGAGCAGCGGGGAATTGCTCGATACGGAGCGTGGCTTCCGGGGACGGTGCGTAGGTTGGGTCGAACGCTCTCTCGGGTACGTGCCTCCATTCCTCACGCTGATGAGGCACTCCGAGCGCTCCAGGCGTTCTCCCCCCTCATCAAAGAGGGGAGCGAAGACCCGTGGGGTGGTATTCGATAGTTTGCGTCTCGTGGAGGGGGCTCGACGGAGCAATGCCAAGCTACATACGAGGTTGTGCAGTAACTTCTCACATCAGATACGTTTCAGTTGTTCAAGTAGCTCCCGAAGGAGCGCGCGTTGTGGCTCCCACAGTGTGCGGACTCGTGTGATGTTGCCCTCTTCAAGCTCCCACCTCCGTTGATCTGGCGCGATGGATGCGATGAGCTCTCGCAGTGGCTTCGTTGTGTTGAGCTCATACGGGTAACGAGACTCGACCTCCTGAACGACTTGGCTGAATGGAACCTGCGCCGCGAGGCGATTCTTTGTTAGCGAGCTCGTCTGAAGGGCATCCTCGATTCGCTTCTCGATGCGCTGGAGCGCGCGCTCGACCCGTTTTATCTCCTGCTCAAGAAGGGATGCTACGTCGAGTAGAGCCGAGAGCTCTAGCTTGAGGGAGTGGGGAAATTGAGGACCTTCCCGGGCCACAAGGGCTTCAAGGCGAGGTTTGTAGCTTTTTATGAAGCAGATTCGAAAAAGAGAGATCGATGGATGTGGCGTCTGAGTGGAAGAGACGATGCGGTTGAGAAGTTCAAGCAGACCGAGCCGTGTGAGCCGAAACGTTATGTTCTCTCTCTTGGCTGATCGCTTCGCGAAACCCTCGTCAACGAGTTGAGAGATGTATCGGGAGAGCTGGGTGTTTTGGAGATTCGCTTGAGAGATATCTACATCCTCGGTCCAGTTGACGAAGAGCTCCGTAAAAAAGCGGAGGTCTCTCAATCGGAATCCCTCGTCATGAAAGCTCGAATGGGCCGCAATAGTTGCGCTTGCGACAAATATTTCAAGGCGTTC
>JALRCK010000083.1 GCA_023262305.1 Deltaproteobacteria bacterium | reverse complement strand
GTTGAATCGGTCCCATCAAGACCAAAGCGCTTACTATGTAGACCGTGAGGGTGCATATTCCGATGAGGGTTGGCGTTACGGTGTCCTTTTTGGCGATGAAAGCTCTCATCACCATCGAGTAACAACTTGAAGCCCACAAACCGATCGCGAGAGCTTGAATCGCGGCCGCCGTCATCAGTGTTGAGGTATGAGAGAATGCGCCGCGTTCAAAAAGGAGAGAGGTTAACGGGATCGCCAAGGCCCAGATGCCACCCGCCATCGGCAGGATGGCAAAGCTGGTGAAGCGTAGGGAATCTGAGAGTCCAGATGTGAACTTGTTGGTATCGGCTGACGCCGAAGCGTTTGCGAGCGTTGGAAGGAGCACCGAGGCGAGTGCAACAGAGAAGATTCCAACGGGAAACTGCGCCACCCGGTCGGCGTAAAAGAGCCACGAGATGCTCCCCTCTGCGAGCAGTGAGGCGAGAAGGGTCGATATAAAGATATTGAGCTGGTACACCGAGGCTCCGATTGTAGCGGGGATCATGAGACGAACGACCTCTTTCACCTCAGGGGATCGCACATCGCGAGCTGCGCTGATGGGAAGCCCCGCTTTGCGGCATGCGGGGACTTGAGCGACCACCTGAACAACGCCGCCGATCAGAACTGATATCGCCAGGATGGTCGTTGCTTGTTTTGGGTCAAACGGGAGCGCGCACAATGCTCCGATAATAAGAACAACGTTCATGATGACCTGTGCCCAGGCGGATGCTCCGAATACCTTAAGCGTATTAAGCGCGGAGTTGAGCATCGCGATTAAGCTCACGCAGATGATGTAGGGAAACATCATGCGAGTAAGCTCGATGGTCAGCGAGAGTTTTTCGGGGGACTCGCTGAACCCAGGGGCGATCACAGAGAGGATTTCAGGGGCAAACGCGATGCCGATGAGAGCGAGGGGAATAGTGAGGTAGAGGATAAATCCAGCAACCCTCTTGAAGGCAGCGTTGGCATCCTCTCTGCCGCGGGCGAGCGCAGAGGAGAAGACGGGAACGAAAGCGGAGGTTAGAGCACCTTCAGCAGCGAAGCTCCTTAAGAGATTTGGTACTCTGAATGCGACGAAAAATGCATCTGCAAAGAGCGAGGCTCCGAGGAGGCGAGCGACAAGGAGATCACGAAAAAAGCCGAGGCAGCGGCTGAGGAGGGTGAGAAGAGATACGATAGCAGTGCCTCTTAGAAGCATGAGCAGCCCTCGTAATCGGGGAGATGCCGTGTATAGGGAGTTCGTCGGTCGGTCGCCATCTTTCTAGCCTTTCTAGCCACCCTTCATGTATGACATGAAGTGTAGGATAGGGCGAGATGCCGCCGTTACCGAATCATGAAGCTGCGGGCTACCCGATAGAGGTCTGATGAGAGGTCAACTCTGCGGGATTTAATGATGCCATCGCTGCCGGACATCGACTCAAGGGGGATAAAGCCAAGTTTGTCGAAGTCTCGGGTGACCATGATTCCGCTGTTTCCACCGAGGATGTGCTGGACGGCTCCATACCCGAGGAACTTGGTGTACTCGATGTCAAACGATATCGGCTCACAGCACCTAAGCTCATACCCGATGTTCTTCGTGATCATGTGAATGTCGAGGTGTGCGTCCTTGAGCATGTCTTTTAGTGGAGGGATGAGAACCTCTCCGAGCTCCACTTGGGAGTATCGAATGCGACCCATGTCATCGCGGTGAGCCTGTTTGAGGGCTTGGCTGTGGCTGGGGTCGAGGCAATCAAGGATGCCTTCAGCGAGAATAATCACACCGTAATTCTTCTTCATCGCCATCCGCTTGCGGATCGTGGAGAAGAGGATAGTCGCGATATCCTCGGGCGTTGGATGGAAGCCAGCGAACTCCTCAGGGATGAGCGTTGAGGTTGCGCCTGCTGCGAGTCCGATGCCGAGAGCAAGGAAGCCTGCTTTGCGTCCCATGGTTGTAGCAAGGAACCAGCGTCGACAAGTTTTGGCGTCTTCCCTCAAGGTCTCTACGATCTTTGTTCCTTGGTGGAGTGCAGTCTCGAATCCGAAGCTCGGATATTTGTTCGGAAGGATAAGATCATTATCGATCGTCTTGGGAACGTGTACGACAGCGATCTCAGGGTGATTCTTAGCAAGTTTGTGGGAGAGGTAGGCGGATCCCTCACCTCCGATGACGATCAGTTTGTCGATGTTGTGCTCTTTGAGGCCTTGAAGGAGCTTGTTTTTGTGCTCCTCATCCTTAAGTGGATTGAATCGAGAGGTGCCGAGGATTGACCCGCCTTTATTGTAGATATTTCCAGCATTGTCTGGAGTGAGGTTTATGACTGAATCAGGCTCTCCCATGGTGAGGTCTCTGAATCCGTTCACCAGACCCTTAACCTCGTAGCCCCTGTTGTGCGCTTCGATAACACTCGAACTGATAACGGAGTTGATTCCTGGAGCAGGACCACCACTCACTACGATACCGAAACATTTGCGTGATTCTGACGACGTCATCTTCTGTCCCATGAAAGGGGGATACTCATGAGCCCATCACTTGGGCAGTCACATTCGGAATGTGAGGATCCTCACCTTGATGTGGGAAGGGGGAGTCGCTCAAGTGATAGCTCTCGGGGAGCCCCCGTGAACCTCGATTCCGAAGGGGCGAGGCTATCACATTCCGTAAGGTGGGCAAAGGACGCTGACCGGGGAAATATTCCAAAAAGAAAGGGGGCTTACGCCCCCTTTCGTCATCAACCTTCAGCTGATGAGATCTCCTTAGCTCTTAGCGGCAGGAGCACCTTTAAGCCATCGGTCGATGATGCCCTTGAAGTGCTCTGCTGGGTAAGCGCCCTTCACAGCTACGCCATTGACGAAGAACCCAGGTGTTCCCTGAATCCCGTTCTTCTGACCAAGCTCCATATCAGCCTTGATCTGCTTAGCTGCAGCCTCTGAAGCCATGTCCTTCTTGAACTTATCCACGTCGAGCTTCATGCTCTTTGCGAGCTCAACATAGTACTCTGCCCCAAGCTTGTCTTGGTTCTTGAAGAGCTCCTCGTGGTATTCCCAGAATTTGCCCTGTTGTTGAGCTGCCCATGCGGCTTTCGAAGCTGGCTCTGCCTCGTTGTGGAATGGGAGTGGGAAGTGCTTGAACACGACCTTCACGTCGTTAGGATACATCTTCGCAACCTGCTCCATCGTCTCATAACCACGTCGGCAGTATGGACATTGGAAATCAGAGAACTCAACGATCGTTACCTTGGCGTTGGCCGGACCTTTTACTGGGCTGCCGGAGAGGTCAAGCTTTACTGGATTCTTGAACTGTTGCTCCAGCTCAGCCTTTTGCTGCTCCTCTTGCTTCTTGAGAGCGTCCTGTTGCTTCTTTTGGAAGTAACGCTCCATAGCGCTGCCGAGCTTCTCCATGCCGGAGTCGGTCTTGAGGTATTTGTCGATTGAAGCGGCGAACTCCTGTTCGGAGATGTCTGCCTTAGCTGAGGATATTGAGAGCCCTAATCCGCAGATGAGGAGCATTGAGAGTGACTTTTTGTTGATCATAAATTTTGAGTCGAAAGTGCCCTAAAAATTACAAGTCATGAACGCGAACGAACCATGAAGTAGCCTACGTTGCCGTGGCTAGGTGGGTCGTTTCACTATTCACCAAGGAATTGAGCCAGTTTCCCGCCCAAATCCCCCGAGTGGGAATAACAGATAATGGGGTAATCGACAAATGGTATCTCACATGGTGATGAAGATCTCCCTCGGTGCAAACGAGCCTGGCACTTTGGCGCTCATTCGGGTATGGAGAGGCTTGAAAAACGAGCCACTGTTGGGTGCCAGCTCCGGGTACGTCGGAGCGCTCTCGGTGCCCATGAGGGGCTACAACATTTAGGTGCACTATGAGGAGAAACATGATCTTTTCTGTTCTTACTATCGCCGGCGTATTCCTAGGCTTGGCCTCGGCGGCGTCAGCAGCTGGAAAGCTTACAGCCGCTATTCAGACCAACAAGGGGACGATTGAGATAGAACTCACTCCGGACAAGACCCCAGTGACGGTAGCCAACTTCGTAAATTTGGCGCAACACGGATATTATAACGGCATCTCGTTTCATCGGGTGATTTCAGACTTCATGATCCAGGGTGGCGATCCAACAGGAACCGGCGCTGGAGGACCAGGGTACCGATTCGAGGACGAGTTCGACCCATCTCTTAGGCATGACACCCCGGGCGTTCTCTCGATGGCAAATGCCGGACCCGGCACAAACGGAAGCCAGTTCTTCATTACGCACGTGGCTACCCCATGGCTCGATGGAAAGCACTCGGTTTTTGGCAAAGTGATCAAGGGACAGGATGTGGTGAACTCGATCAAGCAAGGTGACAAGATTGAGAAGGTCACCATTACTGGCGATACAACAGCGCTCTTCAACAATCCAAAGGTGAAAGAGAAGCTCGCCGGTTGGAATGACGCGCTTGCGAGCAAGAAGGGATAAATCCAACGCAAGGGAGCTAAAAGGGGGTGTGGGCCTTAAAGAGTGCTCGCACCCCCTTTTCGTTTAGTGTAGCCGGGTGTCTTGAAAGCACCACCATGGAGGCCGCCGGCCCCCCGGTGCTGGGATGTTGGAACTGTTGATGAAGTTTCGATTGAAGTTTGCGAATATTCCAACCCAGACGGAGCCGAGACCATTTATTTTGTCACGGCACCCGTAGCACCTTGGTCCACGAGCCATCGTTTTTGGGGCGATACTCCTCGCATTCGGCAAAGTCGTGCGCCATTACGGCGTAGAAGATGACACGGTGAATCTCTCCGAAGCGAAAACCTATAAAGCTCTCTGGTCGTTTTGCTTCAGCTCCTGGTGAGAGGAGATCTCTCTCGGCCCTGAGGCGCTCAAGTGACTCAATTGGGCTTCCTGACGTTGGACCAAAAACGAGGTAATGCCTTCGAAAATCCTCGTCGAACTCTTGCCACCCGACCTCTAGTTCCTGTGTGCCTAACGCGGTCAGAGTGCCTTCAATCGTGACCGAGCGCAGGCTCCTTTGAAAACCGAAGGTCAGCGAGGCTTGGCGATGCTTGTGAATCTCTGTGACCTTCGTTGATGAGGGGGATGTGTAGAATTTTGGGGCTCCGTCCTCACACAGGTATGTGCCGAGCATGCGCGTTCTCGGCACTCCATCGAGCCCAAGAGTTCCAAGCACAGCGCCGTGAGGGAACGATACCCCTTCCGACCTCTCCTCTTCAATCCACTGGCGAAGCCTCGCAAGAGGATGTTCTAAAGTTCGTTGCATTTCGCCTCGCGTAACGAGTTGCTGTTTGCAGCAACGATCCTTACACCGCTGCGCTCTGCAAAGCCGCAATTCTCTTCTCAAGAGGTGGGTGCGTGGAGAAGAGCTGTCCTACTCCACCTGAGATCTTGAATGCTGACATTGTTGGAACTTGATCATATCGACGTGTGTTTGCCGCAAGGCGCTGGAGCGCCGCGATCATATCCTGTTTCCCGGCATACTGAGCGCCGCCTCGATCTGCGCGGAACTCACGATAACGTGAGAAGCTACACACAACGATCATGCCGAGGATTCCAAGAACCATCTCAAGCAAGAAGGTGACCATATATTGTGTCATATATCGGTTCTCTTCTCGAACGTTCTGCGAGACTGCCCAGGCGATGATGCGCGCGAAGAACATAACGAAGGCGTTCACAACACCTTGGAGGAGGGTCATGGTGACCATGTCTCCGTTAGCGATATGTGCGATCTCGTGCGCCGCGACCCCTTCAATTTCGTTCTGGTTCATCGAGTTGAGGAGGCCGGTAGAGAACGCGACGAGCGATCGGTTCTTTGATGGACCTGTTGCAAAGGCGTTGACCTCTGGGCTCTCGTAGATTCCAACCTCAGGCATCGTTGTCAGCCCGGCTTTTCGAGCGAGCTGCTCGACCATCATGACGAGTCCTGCATGCTGCGAGGATGTTCGGGGGATAACCTGAACCCCCATCGTCCACTTCGCCATGACACGCGACAACGCAAGCGAGATGAGCGACCCCGTCATACCCCAGATGAGGCAGAATACGGCGAGTTGCTGAATGTCGATGCCGTTTGCGGTCATGTACGGTCTGACGCCGAGCACGTTCAGCAAAATAGAGATCGTCAAAACGACGAGGATGTTGGTAAGAATAAAGAGGAAGATACGTTTCATGACACTCCTGGGGTGACCCCTTAAAGACACCGTTAGATGAGGTTGGTGACCGATTTATTCATCGGAGAAAGCTTATCAGCTTACTTTCGCAAGTATCTGATCTCTCCGGGGTCCTGGCGATACCGAATATCCGCCAACCGCATCGAATCCCCTTGTAGTAAGCATCTTTATAGAAAAGGTCAATTAAAAGAGGCGTATAATGAGATTACTCCGCGAACTATCTGAAGCAGCTGGCGTTCCAGGCCGCGAGGAGGCTATCCGAGCTATCGTGACCCGGGAGCTTAAGGGGCATGTTGACTCTATCTCCGTCGACACCATGGGGAACGTTATCGCCTTTAAGGAGGGAAGCGCCCGAAAGCGGGAGCGTGTCATGTTCGCCGCCCATATGGACGAAATCGGATTCTACGTCAGCTTCGTTGATGAGCGAGGATTCTTGAGGCTCCAGGAGGTGGGGGGATTTGACACCCGAAACCTCTTCTCTCGTCGTGTGATCGTTCATACCCAAAAAGGTCCCATGCGCGGGGTTTTAAATGTTGGAGGTAAGCCGATCCACACCGCGTCGCTTGAGGAGCGGCGCGCTGCAAAGGAGGTCTCCGACTTTTTTGTTGATCTCGGGCTCTCTGGCAAGGAGGTCGCTCAACGGGTTCGGATCGGGGATATGGTTACTCTGGATGCGCCGTTCGTTGAGTTCGGAAAGTACGCCAGTGGGAAGTGCCTCGATAATCGTGTGCAGGTTTATATCGGTATTCGGGCTCTCCAGGCGCTCAAAAAAAATAAGAATGACATCTACGGCGTCTTCACGGTTCAAGAGGAGGTCGGTCTTCGCGGAGCATTCACAAGCACCTACGGGGTAGACCCTCACATAGGCATCTGTCTCGATACAACGATCGCCTCTGACATTCCTGGTGTGCCTGGGGAGCAGCGTATCACCGCTCTTGGACAGGGGGTTGCGATCAAGGTATTGGACGGCTCCGTCATCTGCCATCGAGGGCTCGTCGAGGAATTTGTTGCATTGGCAAAGAGGAGCAAGATCAAACATCAGATGGAGATCTTGCCCCGCGGAGGAACTGACGCTGGGGCGATTCAGCGCACGCGCGCAGGCGTCAAAACCATTACGCTTTCAGTTCCGACCCGCTACATTCACACCACCGTTGAGACGGTTCACGTCGATGACGTGAAGGCAACGGAGGCCCTGCTGCGAAGGTTCTTAGAGGGGTAGGGGGGGCGGAGCTGGTGGATATAGAACGATGGTTCCTGTTTTTTTGGTGGTGCTTGGGGTGAGTAGGTGCCCTACGCCCTTGACTTTCTTAAATTTTTTACCTTGCCGCAAATTTTTCAATACGTTAGTGCTTATTTCATCAAATCGTCATCTTAGATGATGAGAGAAACGAGTAGTTAGGCCAAGGAAGGCGGGAGTAGCATGTTAATTTTGACCCGGAAACCAGGAGAGAGTCTTTATATCGGAGATAATCTCAAGGTGACTATCGTAGAGATCAAGGGCAATCAGATTCGAGTGGGGATTGATGCTCCACCTGAATACAGAATTTATCGGGAGGAGATTTACCTCCAGATCCTTGAAGAGAACAAGAAAGCGGCGGAAGCTGGAATTTCAGGTGACGCTCTTGAGCAGTTGTCAGGTTCGTGGCGAGGTGCTGCGAAGGTTGGGTCAGGAGAGACAAAGCATAGTTCAAAGAGGGTGGCGATTACAGGGCGACCAGGGAAGCAGAAGGGAACCGGCTCAAGTGTGCAGGGGAAGACGTCCCAGGCAGCTGGAAGCGGTGAACCGGAAGGAGTTGTGTCTCCTAGTAATGAGCGAGGTAAGGGATCATGAGTCAGGAGTCTGATAAGCAGGGTGAACTAATTAAAGTGCCGAGCTCTCGGTTCGGAGACTTGGAAGTTCCTGCTGAGAGCGTCATTGAGTTCCCAGCAGGTATCATCGGATTCCCGTCCGCGAAGTCTTTTATCATGCTTGAGCACAAGCCGCCGTTTTCG
>JALRCK010000082.1 GCA_023262305.1 Deltaproteobacteria bacterium | reverse complement strand
GTGTTGCAATTTGTTGGATCCGGGTTTGATTAACTATGTAAAGCTAAAAACTCTCATAACAGAGTGGTTTTGGGCGTCCTTTGTTGTTTAGTGGGACCTTAAGTTGAGTAGCGCAGCGCTGCTGCTAGAATAAAAAGCTTCGGCGTGTCTCTCCTGTGACTACGCGACGCTCTAGCTCCGAAAATGTTTGAGAGACAAGGAATGACCTCGTGATACCCAGTGATGGCAAAATAACAGATGCAGAGCGGGGCAATGGTACCGCTTCGAATGCGTCTGGTCAGGGGTTAGGCGATACTTCCTCGCTGTCGTCTCCACGCGATCAGTACCTTGATCAGCGGCGGAGGCTCATAGCAGAGCTCACCAGGTCCCACGAAGACACCGAGGTCTTGGGACCTCTAATTCAGGAGCTCCATTCGATAACCAAACTACAAGAGAGCTTTAGTTTCTCGGACGCCATGAATTTTTCAGAGCAGGCTCAGGATGCCAATGGCGAGTGCGCAGTACACGCCCTCAAGGCTCGGCTCGCCTTAGCCGTGCAGCATCATGCTGGACAAGCGGAGTCTCTGTGTCGCACTCCCGAACAGCGCAGCACGTTTATGGGATTGCTGGAGCGGCAGTTTCGAGAGGTACAGACTACGTTAGTTGACCAAGAGCGACAGCGATGCGCTGACAGGCTGCTTGGTCTGTGCGATCGGTTGGACTTTATCGCCCAAAACCTGGCAAACTTCCCAGGGCGCTCTCGGCAAACCGAAGCTCTCATGGGTATCATGGCCCGTTCTTTAAGAGCGTATGCACGATCAAATCTTGGGCACCCATCAATTGAGATAGACTCACTTGAGCCAACCGGTCGACAGGGATTTACTGGAGTCCCATCAATCAGTATCGCCCAGTTTTTAAAGCTACTGGATGACCTCTCGGTTGAGACGCTCTGCAACTTTATCGATCAAGCCGCCGCATAAGTCTGCCGTTCTTGAGCAGAGAGATAGGCTTCGATGACAGCGGCGTATGTCTTAATAGCCTCAGCGATCTCTTTCAGCTCTATATATTCATCCGCGGTGTGGGAACGAGAGGAGTGCCCTGGGCCAAGAACAACGCTGGGAGCTGATGAGAACGCCATGTCACAGGTGCCGTTGAATACACATGGCTCGATTCGTGACTCCAGCCCCAAGATCGCCTTCATAAGTGGGTGGTCAGCGGGGCTCCTCATAGGCTTTCGACGATTTGCGACAATTTCGTGCTCCACGCCGTCTTGCCACAGCCTCTCCAGTATCCACGAATTGTTTCGAGCGTGTGTGGTTCTGATGTCCAGTGTTGTAGTAATGCAGTCAGGGAGTTGATTCGCGCTGGAGCCCCCCTGAATAATCGTTGGTTCAATCGTGGCGCCTCCCCATGGTGAATCATCGCTGAGGGGTATTCCCCGAATTTTTGCCATATCAGAGATGAAAGAGTCGATTGCATTGCGTCCCTCCCAGGGGCGAGATGCATGAGCGGCCATTCCGCGAGATCTCATTACAAGTCTCATGGCACCTCGCATTTCGGCGGCAACTCCCATAGCTGTTGGTTCTCCGAATATCGCCGCGTCGTATCGAGGCAATTCCGGTTCGATCGCCATGAAGCCGTTAGACCCGAGCTCCTCCTCTGCTGCGAGGCAGAGGATAATCGCGCCTCGTTGGAGAGGAGGGAGTGAGGCGATAGCTCCAATCATGCTCACAACGGACGCGCCTGCGTCGTTCGTGCCGAGACCATATAAACGACCGTGTTCGAACGTTGCCGAGAAGGGGTCTCGCGTCCACCCTGAGGCAGGTGCCACGGTATCAAGGTGACTGCATAAAAGAAGAGTTGGTCCCGGCTCGGGGCCTCTCCAAACTGCAACAACGGAGTTGCCAAGTTGGCGCATCTCAGAGGGATCGAGTTGGATAAGGAGCCCAGACATTAGCTCAGCCACGCCCGCCTCGTGTCCGGAAAGGGAGGGAGTGCTCACCATTCGAGTGAGTAGGGAGATGCTCAGAGCAACTACCTCATCATGCCGCATCGGCTACCTCCCCGACAGGATGGCGTGCATCCACTGAATGGTAGAGTCGTTGCTCGTACCCATGGATGAGAGCACTTCCGGCAGCATCGGCTCCTGAATATGCATGCGATATCTCTCCATAGGTGCTCCCCTGAGCCATCAGGAGATCGTATGGGCTCTTCACTCGCACGGAAGCGATAGCGTGAGGGATGAGTCTCACTGTACATGAACCTGTCACCCGCCTTTGGGTGCTCTGGAGAAACGCTCGAATATCATCCAGGTATGGGTCAAACATCTTTGCCTCATGAATCATGGCGCCAAATGTTTCTGCGAGCGGCTTCTTCCCGCTGATTTGTGCCTGTGAGAGCGTCACTTTCTCTAGGGTCCGATGAGCTTCATAGATAATATCAGCTGCCGGAGACTCGTAGGCGAGGCGACCTTTCTTTCCGGGGATTGATGTCCCAATGTGGTAGTGTCGGCCGATACCGAACAAGCTACCGAGTTCTCCAAGCTTTTGAATGATGGCGACGGGATCTCTTGTCTCTTCATCATCTAGTGCCAATGAGGCTAACTCTCCTTGGTCAAATGTCAGGATGATATCCTTCTGAACAGCCGATGCCGCAGGCTTCGAATACCATGCATCCTCCGGGAGGAGCCCATCAGAGAAAAGGGTCTCTTTTCCACCGATCGATACGCCCCACAAACCTGGATTGTATGAGTAGTCACTCGTCCTTGTTGGAACGGGTATCGAACGCTCCTTGAGGTAGTCGGTCGCAAAAGTACGGGTGATGCCGAACTCTCGAATCGGTGCTCTACACTGAGTTGCACCTTGATTGAGCACCTGAGCTGCAACATCAAAACGATATTGGTCATTTCCAGCTCCAGTTGAACCATGGATGAAGAGCTCTGCGCCAATCTCTTTGCACACCGCGAGGCATTCTATAGCGATGGTGAGTCGTTCGGAGCTTACACACAGTGGGTAGCCATCCCGGCTTACGTTGCCATAAATCAGGTACTTGATGATCGTGTCATAGAATGCCCGTGACCCATCGCGATAGATGTGCTCGTCGGCCCCGAGCTCTGTGCTACGAGCAGCGATCCTTTCAACCTCGTCGAGAGTGAAGCCTCCCGTGTTGACGGTACAGGTGATGACGCGGCTGACATTGTAGGCCTCCCTTGCAAATTGTGTAAGAAATGAGGTGTCGAGTCCGCCTGAAAAAGCGATGAGTGCAGTGGTCATATGTGGGTCTCCTCCACTATCGGTAAAAAGACGTCACCATCGCGGTGAACGGCGAAGGGAGGCGCTATCTGATATCGCTTTCCTTCCCGCAGTCCTCGCTGAATCTCCACTTTTTTCTCGGTGTCCTTGGCGTTGAGCCAGAATGTTGGTGTACGTCCAGCTGGCTGACCATCGAGTCCATACGGGTCATAGTCGATCTTCATTTTGTAAACCAAGGTCATCTCCTTTCTTGGATGAAGGGGCACCATCGCCTGTTCGATCTCCATGCGAGTTGAGAAACGCCCATGAATCTTGAGTGCTGGGTTGTCGTATTGAGAGATCCCGAAGAAGGTCCCGCCCTGACGTGCCCGGTAGACCTCAAGCGCAAGCGCTTTAGTGTACAGACCGAGTTGTGTATCGTCGGCAGCTTGTCGTCCTAGGCTGAAGAGGGATATGCCAACGAAACTACCCTTATCCGTCGAAGGGGAGGCGATCTGTCCGGAGACCGGGATTCGTTCGAGTTTTGTAATGTCTATTCGGGGATCGGTCTCATAGCATCGGAGCAGAGACGTGGGAATATCTCTCTTCGCCTTAGTGAATCCCACAATGGCTGACTGCATGAGCGCGCAATCGATCATCACCCAGTGTGGCATTTTAAGTTCGGGGGAAGAGAAGCTGAGGGAGTTGGAGAGAAGGTATGATTCGTAAAAAGGGATCTCCTCTTGATCGTCGAGAAGGTGACAGTGAGCCTGGTATCCAAATGGATTAATGTTGAGAGAAGGGAGAAGGTGCCGAGAGGTCGCAATGTATGGGCGATAACCCTTTTCCAGCAAGGTGTGTAGCCACGGTGGAGACTGAAGGGGCTCGATCGTAAGGGCTGAACTTTTCATCCGTGAATGCCTCCCTGCATCTCGCGGGACTATACGAGTAAAGCGATGTTGCGATGTCATGCGTAGAATTCAGAGCGAGATTCCTGCGATTGCAGGACATATGGGGTAGTTGTAGGGACTTTGAATACGCCCGAGGGGGTACTTTTTTGATTATCACTTGCCTATCTGAGAGCCGTCATCTCGTCGTGCAGCTACAGACGTTCCTCGGTGTCTCCACACTCTTCCGATACCTTCTCTGAATGCTCTTTTCTCAAAGTAGTATCATGTATTTGACTTGGAAAAATGCACCGAGAATGAGGTTCCAATCTTCTGGCTCAGCTGTTTCCTCTTGATTCTGCTTGAGTGTCATCTTAGCTTCGAAGACATGAACCGTTCTACCTCGTTTCAACAGAATATCGTCAGGACCCTCGTGGTGCTCCTAGCGCTTTTTGAAGCGAGGTGCGGGGCTTTGCCGTAGCGGCAAGGTCATAGAGAGCGAAAAGCCTCCGCGCCTGTAACAAGGCGCGGGGGCTTTTTTTATGGTCACTTTACAAAAGGGAATAGTATGGCAGCAGGTGTGGCTCACCAGATTGAGATATCAGAGGCCCCAACGACAGTGTGGGGAGAACGCTTTGGAGAGAAACGACGATTAGTAGATGACCCCTCAATTCGGGAGATCTTGGGGGTGGCGTCGAAGAAGGGGATTCTCTCGTTTGCGGGAGGCTTTCCGGATCCCTCACTGTTGCCCCTTGAGCAGCTCGCGCAGATCTCTCGAGATGTGATGAACTCTTCGGCATGTGTAGCAGCTCAATACGGTGTTCCCGAGGGGGCATGTGTATTACGAGAGGAACTCGCTCGTCTCGCCGCAGCAGACGGACGCTCCTGTGGTGCCGATAGCATCGTCATTACAACGGGTGGGCAACAAGCGATCGACCTTCTGGCGCAGATCTTTTTGAATCAAGGTGACGCTATCGCAGTGACCAGACCGTGTTACCTGGGCGCTCTCCAGATATTTTCCGCGTACAAACCCCGATATCTCGAGATCGAGTCGGATGATGAGGGACCGATACTCTCTCAAGTTGAGACTGCTCTTCGCCAACATCCGAAGTTCTTCTACATCGTGTCAGCATTCGATAATCCCTCCGGAATCTCAGTGAGTAAGGCTCGTGCAATTTCGATTGTGGAGATGTGTGAGCGCTTCGACGTTCCGATAATCGAGGATGGTGCGTATAAAGAGTTATACTACTCCAAGCGACATGTCTCGTTGCGAGAGGTTGAAAGCGAGCGATTGCGACACGCTGGAGGAGTCTATTCGAATTCAGGGCGTGTGATCTTCGTTGGTACGTTGTCCAAAGTGGTAGCGCCGGGGTTGCGGATCGGATGGATCGAGGCGCCTACAGAGGTGCGGGAGGGGGTTGTCCTGTTAAAACAGGTCACGGACCTCCATTCATCCAACATCACCCAGTTGGTAACTGCTGAGTTTCTGAAACGGCACTCCGAGACCTTTTGGCCGATGCTGAGAGAGTCTTATAGAGTAAGGTGCCAGGCGGCATTGCACGCTGTCAAAAAGCACATGGGCGCACACGTGATTCACTGCACCGAGCCGAGCGGTGGCTTCTATCTCTGGATAGAGGTGGATTCCTCGATCGATACCAGCGCGATGTTGAGCCGAGCGGTTCGCGAGCATGGTGTAGCATACGTTCCCGGGGCTCCTTTTTTTGCGACATCTCCCCGGAGAAATGCGATGAGAGTGTGCTTTTCGAATCTTTCGACAGATAGCATCGACGAGGGGATAGCGAGGATCTCAAGAGCCCTTTTCTAGGGAATGAGGGGGGAGCCCTGCTAATTACATCGTTGTGGGGCACACCTTATGCTGTTGTGCCCACAACGATTGCCGGAGCGTGGTGCACACATTTTGCACCGTTACTCTCGCGACAGCAGAGACTATGCGTACGGGGATCTGCACTAACGCCTGAAGGTAAAGCGCCTTCTCGTTGCCGGTCCCGACACTCCTTGCTTGTGGGGAGTCACGGCAGCGATCCACGATCCCTTCGTAAGAGTTATGGTGCAGAGGGTCTTTTTGGAGCGACTATCGAAGGCACATTGACCACTCCGTGCAACGCCCTCTGAGGTAGCCGAGATCGTGTAAGACGTTCGGGGACGTCGGGTCACGAAGGCTCGAACGCGGTGGGTCGTCTGATTCGATGACCAGTTAACCTCTGGTCTGAGGATAACGGGAGCGGGTTGAGGCGTTGGTTGCCCGATTGGGGTCGCTGTTGCTATCGGAGTCGATGTAGCCGTTGGAAGTGGAGTTGGTGTAGACGTTGGTGTTGGTGTCGGGGTGGGCGTTGGTGTTTGTGTTGGTGTTGGGATGGGTATCGGGGAGCCCTGAACTGGATCAAGTAGAGCGAGGTAGTCTGAGGTGCTGTCGCCTCCCTCGGTGAACGACCCGCCGACAAAGAGTGCCGATGGCGAGATCGAAAGGGAGGAGACCTCCCCAGCAAGGCTTGGATGCCATTCCGTGAGCAATCCCTCAGGACTTACTGCAGCGATGAAGTCACGACTATTGCTTTCATTGATATCGGTAACTTCGGTGAAATCGCCCCCGAGATAGATCTGGGAAGAGGAGGCGCGGATGGTTAGCACGGGCTGATCGAACGAGGGTCGCCACAGATCGCTGACATCTCCGCCGGTGGTGTCGACAGCGACCGCATTCCCTCGTGGAAGCCCCCGAACTCGCGAGAAGTTACCTCCGAGATATATTGTTGAGTCAACGATCTCAAGCGCGAGCACCTCGCCGTTAACCGTTGGGTTCCAAGGGGTGAGCTCCCCTTGGATCGTTATCGCGGCTGCGTTGCTCCGCGATGTGCCACGGACCTGAGTGAAGACGCCTCCGAGATAGAACGTCGAGCCTGATGTCGCCAGCGCTGAGACCTGTGTTCCCTGCAGCTGGGCGTCCCATTCGGTATCCAAATAACCGGTCGTTCTAAAGAGAGCTGCAATTGCTTTTCGAGGGTATGTATCGATCTCATTAAAGGACCCTGCGAGGAAAACTCGATCCCCGATGGTCGCAATACTTCGGACGCTTCCGCCCTTTATAACAGGCTTGAAATCGTTTATGGGAGTACCGTCGAGAGCGATCGCTACCACCCCTTGGCGAGGAGTGAGTCCAACGTCAACTTCTGTTCTTTTCACTCCGGTGAATCTTCCTCCCAAAAACACACGGTCTTCAGAGAGGAGCACCGCATCCACTCCACCGGGTCCTTCAAACTGAGGCCTCCATGCACTATTGAGGGCGCCGTTTATATCAACCGCTGCAGCGTATGGTCGCAACTCGCCCCGTAAGGTCGAAAATGTTCCGCCGAGATAGACTTTATCTTTATCTCTTCCCTCCACGGAGAGTGAAAGCACCTGACCGTCCGGGTCTGGGCGCCATGGGGAGATATCGCCCCAAAAATGCATGGCTGCTGCATTTTTTCGAGAGACCTCGGCTATCTTAGAGAAGTCCCCGCCGACATAGACCATGCCGTTTGCCGTTCGGTTTTCGAACGCTATTGTGTATAGAGGCCCGTTGGGATTGGGCTTGAATGATGATGATATCTCGTTATTTGATGACACTTTTGCCAGATTGCTTCGCAGTTCACTTCCCACTTTCGTGAAGTCGCCTCCGATTACAATGTAGGGATTTGGACTTGGCTCTCCAAGATTTAACAGAGGGTCAGTTCCCATGCAGAACACGGGACCATTCACATTCGGGTCCCACACTTTGAGGATTCCATCAGCGCCAACTGCGGCGGCATGGTTTCGAGTGGTGGAGCCGACTTTCGTAAAATCACCCCCGAAATAAATTGTGCCAGCGGCATCGGTGGAGATGGTGCGCACCTTTCCATCGACGTTTGGATTCCATGTGGTATCGAGGGTGCCTGCAGTTGACACTGCGGCTAGACGGTTACGGGGTGTACTACCCATCGCTGTAAAATCACCACCGAGGTAAACTTTGGAGTCAGCAACTGCGAGCGCTCGCACTGTATTGTTTGGTTCTGGCTTCCAAGTAGGAACAACCGTCCCGTCAACAGTTACGGCAGCAGCAAAGCTGCGG
>JALRCK010000081.1 GCA_023262305.1 Deltaproteobacteria bacterium | reverse complement strand
GGTTCGGAGCGATCGATTTTACGTGCGCCTGGCTCCCCGCTAACCCGGACAAAGAGGTCACACAAAGTGCTCATCACCTCAGGGCGTAGGCCGATTCGTTCGAGCATCTTTGCGGGAAGGATGTCGCAGTACTCCTCTTGAAGCATAGAGTTTGCATGCCCCTGGAACCTTCGCTTGAAGTTGGTGTGACAGATCTCGTGCGCCACCACTCCAGCCAGAGCATCGATGCAGAGGTCTCCTTCCTGAAATTCGGGAGCAGTAAGGAATTCTTCTATCAGTCCTAGATTGATAAATATCTCAAATCGTCCCGAGTTTGATGACATCACATAGGCGTTGACTGAGGGCTTGGCGACAAGCCGAATGACCACGTCTTCCGGGGAGATTTTTTGTATCTCATCAGGAACTGCCTTGATCATGCGAGCTGCAAGATCTCCGACGAGTTGTTCAAGGTCTTGCACATAAGGTCTCTCAGGAGGATATGCAAGGTGGGACGCTAATCTCAGTTTCTGTTGGGAACCGGTTTTGTACTCGGCCAGGATCTCGTTCAAGGTATACGTTGGCTGTGGTGATGAAATATTGCCGTGAGCCGCCTCAAGCTTGTGCTCTCGTTGTGGAAGTGATTCCTCGCTCGGATGAACCGTTTGAGCAGTGGCGATTGGGGCAGGATGGCTCGTTGACGCCTGTGCGCCACGGTTCATGTCCGCAGCGATATCTGAAGACTCAGCAGGCGTGCCGCGGGGGCAATTTGTGTTTACAATTGTCATACGGAGATAACGAAATCTATCGAAGAGGTTATGGCTGATTTGGGGGGATTTGTGCCCCAATCGAAAAAAGGGGCTACGAGGTTCCACTAGAACGGGTAAGTTGCTCCTAACAGGTCTCTTTTTGTAGCAAACAGGAGCACCTGTGAGGCTATTATAGGTGGTGGTCGTACCGCACGATTGAATGCGAGAGGAACGGAGGGGGTCACTATGATGATTCGAGCCGCGAAAATTGAAGATTGTCGAGAGATCGCACAGGTGACGGTTTCGTCGTGGAAAACGACCTACAGGGGGCAAGTTCCCGATAGCTATCTTGATGACCTTTCAGTGCCTCGGCGCGAGGAGGGTTGGCGAGATTGGTTCACTCATGAGGGAAAGGAGTTCCTGGTCGCCGACGAGAATGGGCGGATCGTGGGATTCGTAAATTTTGGACACTCTCTTGATGAGGATGCTACTCCGGGTAAAACCGGTGAGGTCTACGCGATCTATCTGTACACCGAGTCGCAAGGGAAACAGGTTGGCAAATCCCTCTGGAATGGAGCAATGCAGCGGTTGCGGGAGAGGGGATTCTCTGAGGCAACGGTATGGGTGCTCGATACCAATCGTCTCGCGCGTGAGTTCTATGAGCGCAGAGGCGGCTCTCTCGATGAGGCTCAAAAGGTCCTAAATATCGATGGACAGGATCTACTTGAGGTACGGTATCGAGTGGCTCTGTGAGCCCCTTGCAATAATAGACGCCATGGAGGGCCCGAGCGCTCTCGGGCCGGGATGTGCGCCTATCGTGATGAGGCCGCGATGAGGTCGTTAACCATTCCGGTCCGAGGGTACTCGGGTCCTCCAGATCAATTGAGTGATCTGCAGACGTCAACCCTTCCGTAGGTCCAGACCAATTGAGCGCACTCCCGCACACTCATTCCATTGAGCCGCCGTGGCTGAAAAAGTCTTGAATCGCTTCCTATAAAAATCCGCCCATGCATAATGCCGCTCACCCTTGAGGCTTGCGCCGAGGTCCTGAGCGGCGCGTATCAGGTGAGCGGGAAATACTAATGATCGCGAGGAGACGATGTAGTTTTCTATCTCACCGTTAAGGAGTTCGCATCGGTGAAGTAGCTTCGCCTTTTTGTCGCCAAATATAGTCTTCGCTGGCTCCGGAAATCCCTCCTTTTCGATAACCTCAAGAAGCTCCTTTTGCTTGTGAGCGGAGAAGGAGCCATCTCTAGAAATCTCCATCCGATGCAGAGCGCGAAGGGCGTCAAAGAGCGGATCGTTTGAAAGTTCATCTACGCGACCGGTGAATAGTTTTTCGCACCATGTCGCGACCCGTTGAGCCAAGAGATCCTCACGGCTTGCGCCGTTGTAGATTGCCTTTGAGATCTCCTGATTTTGAGCAAGTCGCGCTACCACTCGGGAGAGTTTGCTCATATAAGAGACACGAAGATCATCTATGTCCGCCGCGTCTTCTAACTTGAGTCTTTCATATTCGAGGCGAGTGAAGAGGGACTCCGTTTCTCTGATAACTTGCCGGGCTGTTTGTGGATTAAGAAGGCGCAAAAGAACGGCCCGTGGTTCATCGGTCCCAACCTCTCCGAGCATAAAATTGGCATGCTCCGCAAGGCTATAGGCAGTTTGTGGGGCTCCGCCTATCAACCCACCAAATGTCCGCATGGTGCCGGTGAGGTCGAGCAACCCATAGGTGCTCACAATTGCTTGTTCGATCGTTTGAAGGCGGGGCCAGGCGCTTGCTAGCGCGATAGCTTGTGGGGCGCGAACGGTAGATAGGCCTTCAAGGGTTGCTGCAGGGGCGACTGCTGCTGCGGCAGATGAAAGCCCCACACACTTAAAGAACTGACGCCGAGAGAGGTCCATGACGCGAACTATAGCTACCTTGTCAGTCGATAATCAAAGAGCACCGCGACCGTTTCTGTTTGCGACAGATCCCGACACCCACTCCTCGCAAGAGGTTGAAGAACGGATGACCAGGACTTTCAATCTTGATTAGGAGCGCCCTTTGCCGCAACATCCCGCTGACGATGCCATGTCCGTTACGTTGAGAACTTGTCGGTTGGCATCATTCCAGGGAAGGAATCGTCATGAATGGGCGCGCAGTAGATTCTCAAGAATGGTTTGATCTCGCGGTGTGTGTTCGACGTGAGGCGCGCCGGCGAGAATTGCGGGCCGCATTGACCCACCCAGTGAGGGCTCTGTTGAGCCGAGCGATCCGCCTCGTTGGTATCCTTGCTATCGTGATAGTGGTTTTTAAAGCCTCTTTTGTAGAGGCTTTTTTTGTACCCTCGGTATCAATGCAGCCGACCTTGCGGGAGAGTGACTACATCCTGGTTCCAAAGTTTATGTATGGGCTCCACGTCCCATGGGCCCAGGACCTCCTCGTGCAGTGGGCGCGTCCGCAGCGAGGTGATGTGATCGTCTTCAATCATGGCGAGGCCGCGCGTGGCTCGGAAGAGCGTGAGACGATGGTGAAGCGGGTTATCGGAGTGGAGGGTGATACCGTTGAGATAGTAGGTGCAACGGTGATCCTTAATGGCAGACCACTTGTTGAGCCGTACACCCTTTGGAGTCGATCTTCTTCGTCCCGTGAGCGCTTTGGACCCTTCAAGGTTCCGGCGGGTAAGCTCTTTGTTCTTGGTGATAATCGAGAAAATTCAGAGGACTCACGGTTCTGGAAAGATCCATTCGTTTCCCTCTCGCAGGTGGTCGGAAGGGCCGTTATGGTCTACTGGTCCGGCTCTCCGGATAATCGAGTTGGAACGGTGCTTTAGATCCCCTTTTTGTCAGGTCCGGCACGTTGACACAACGCCCTACTGTGCCTAGAATTCACGCTCTATGTCACCACTCTTCCAAGCAAAAAACGAGAAGGTCTCGGCCTACGTCTGTCTGACGAAGCCGCGTATCTTGACCATGGTTCTCGTTATGAGCGCCGCGGGGTTCTTCCTTGGGGCTAAGAGTCTGCAGCCCCTTGATACGTTTATCATCATGCTCCTTGGAACTGCGCTTAGCTCAGGGGGTGCTGCGGTCTTGAATAACTACATCGAGCGCGACGCTGACATCATGATGCATCGCACAAAGACCCGACCATTGCCGCAGGGGATAATCACCCCAGCAGAGGCGCTTGAGTTTGGAATTACCCTCGTTCTGATGGGAGTTGGTCTCCTTGCGTGGCAGGTAAATCTTCTCACAGGGTTCCTCTCCCTTCTCACTGTGTTCCTCTATGTGTTGGTGTATACGCCACTTAAAAAGGTGACGTGGTGGAACACCGTTGTTGGGGCTATTCCAGGTGCGCTCCCCCCAATGGGTGGTTGGACGGCTGCGACGGGAAGCCTCGATGCTGGGGCGTGGATACTCTTTCTTATACTCTTTGTCTGGCAACATCCGCACTTCTACGCCATCGCGTGGATGTATAAGGATGACTACAAGCGAGGCGGATTTAAGATGCTTCCAGTCGTTGAGCCTGATGGATTAAGCACTTTCCGTCAGGTGATAGCGTTCTCAATCGTTCTGATCCCCGTTTCTCTTCTTCCTACCTTCTACGGCATGGCCGGGCAGTTGTACGCCTGGGGCATCTCTGTCCTTGGCGTTGCGATGCTTGGAATAGGAGTAAACCTGTATCGTTCACACTCCATACAGGACGCTAAGAAGCTCCTTCGTGCTTCAGTTATTTATCTCCCGCTCTTCTTTGCTCTGATCTTGGGCGACAGCTCCTTCTAGGAAGGTTATCCGATATAACTTGCTCGAAGAGTTCGAAATAGTTCGAACCTGAAAAATAACTATTAGTCCGAGATCAGTGCGTGTGTATTCGAGTCCTTACGCACTGCCGTAAGCAGCTCGTCGCTTGCGTAGGTCGTTCAACCCCAATAGCATCTGTGAAGCACGGTATCCCCCCCACTATGCAGACGGTAGCGCACCCCAAAAGTATTTCTGACCGACCACCTCCGGTGTTGGATACAGCTCAGCCATCGCTCTCCTCGGCGTGTTTCTCCTCGTCTCTACCCCTCCATAAACAGTTCAGTGGGAGCGCGGTGCTGAACAATGCCGGAGAGCGCGAGCAGATTATTAAAGATGCGCCGACCATCGTCCTTTCAAAAGATTCTCCATCCTTTGGAAAACTCGCACTCCTGCACTCGTTGATTGACTGCACTATCACCCGACTTGGCAGTGCTGCTCTGATGCGAGATCTTGTGCAGCCACCAACCGATATCGATGTAATCATGCAGCGACGAGCGGCGATCCTTGAGCTGCGGAGCAATGCCGATTTAAGAGATTCTCTTGAGCGCGCACTCAAGAAGACGCAAGAGGTTTACTACATGACCTACTCGACCGAGGAGTGGGCTCTTCGCATATTTACTCCTGATGTCGCGGACCGATCTGGTGAGAAGTCCGGTTTTTGGCGGAGGGAGTGGCTCTCTCTCCAAAGCTCACTCAATCCCGATCGTCCACTCATGAGCCGCTTCAAGGCCCTAGGGGTTCTCCTCGACATCTTTCAGTCCTTTCCACCTGCATCAGCGCAGATCATTGAGAGGCACCTTGAGAGCCTGCGGAACGTAAGCTCGTCCAAGGATCAAGACCTCCTCCATGGCGCGGTGCAAAAGAGCGTTTTCGGACCTATCTATTCGCCAAAAGAGACACCTTGGTATGTGCCGACCTTCTCTGTGCACTCCGGATCAATTAGTTTTGACCAGGTGGCGACGGGGAAGCTCACCATGCTCGCAACGCTTCTTGGCTCTAGTCATATTCCCTTCCTGACCGTCTCGCCCCCAATGATCGTTGCCGCGCAGACTGGCGTAGCGATCCTCAGGGGCTACAAGCTCGGACCGCAATTTAGGGAGGAGATGAGCCAGAGGGTAAGCCAAATTCCTGGCATGTTTGAGGCGCTCGATGCCATCGGCGAATTAGACGCCCTGCTTGCATTGTCCAAGCTGCCGGAGCGCTTTCCAACTCAATCCTGCTTCCCTGAGTTGATAGCGTCAGACGCCCACAGCTTTTCTGCAACTAATCTTCACAATCCGTGCCAGGCTCTCTCAGGCAGCTCTGTTGCAAATGATTTTGAGCTTCGGGGAGGCACGGTATCGATTCTGACGGGACCGAATAGCGGAGGAAAGAGCACGCTTTCGACAGCGATCTTTCAAAATCAGATCCTTGCGCAACTCGGTTCGTGTATACCCGCCGAGACGGCTGCAATGACCGTCGCGGATAAGATACTATTTCAAGGTCCCGCTTTTACCGCCCTTGGAGAGCATGGACGATTCGGCACTGAACTCTTGGCTACCAAATCTACCTTCATGGAGGCAACGCCCAAGAGCCTCGTGATAATGGATGAGGTTGGTGACGGAACCACCGCAGAGGAGCGAACCGAGATGGCTCGAGCCATCGTGTGGGGATTCTCCAAAATCGGTTGTGGCACGCTCTTAGTGACCCACAACACCGCTCTGGCGCAGCGTGCTGAAAAAGAGGGCTTAGCCGTCAACAATCATCTTCGCATCAGTGATGGGGCTCCCACCTTTAAGCTGTTCCCCGGAATTTCGATGTCAAGCAACGCCGAGCGAGTCGCTCGCGCGATCGGTTTCTCTGAGAGCGATATCACTGCATCGCTTGAGCGACGGGGTTATCTTAAGTAGCTTTCGGTAAGGTCGGAAGACTCACGACTTTTTCATGTAATCCCTGACAAGAACTTCCGCAATCTGCACAGCGTTAAGCGCCGCACCCTTGCGCAAATTGTCCGACACCACCCACAGGTTCAATCCGTGTGGACTTGAGCGGTCCTTTCGGATCCGACTGACAAAGACCTCATCCCTCCCCGAGCACTCAAGCGGTGTGGCGAACGCTTCAGCGGCGGGATCGTCAACAACGCACACGCCTGGAGCGTTTCGTAGGACCTGTCTCGCCTCCTCCGGGCTCACGGGGCGCTCGAACTCAACATTAATCGACTCCCCGTGGCAGTTAAACACAGGAACCCGAACGCATGTCGCCGAAACGCGTATCGAAGGATCAAGGATGCGGTGCGTTTCGCAGGTGAGTTTGAGCTCCTCCTTCGTGTAGTCGTCATCCGCGAACTCTTCAATCTGTGGAATGAGGTTAAAGGCGATCTGCTTTGCAAAAACCTCATGACGAGGTGCAGCTTCGGCAGCGATTGCCCGTGTCTGCTGATCGAGCTCAACCATCGCCTCCTTGCCCGCGCCGGATACGGCTTGGTACGAGGAGATGACGATGCGCTTGATCGTTCCCAGGTCGTGCAAAGGTTTGAGCGCAACCACCATCTGAATCGTCGTGCAGTTCGGGCTTGAGATGATGTTACGCTTTGAATGCCACGCGAGGTCGCGCGCATTAACCTCAGGCACGACCAGGGGCACTTCTGGGTCCATGCGAAATTGCGACGATTTGTCGATCACAACGCATCCAGCCGCGGCTGCCCGCGGCGCGAACTCTTTCGAGACGCTCGCCCCGGGCGCGGAGAGACAGATATCCGTTCCTTTAAAATCGTAGAGCGCTAGGTCGCGAATGGCCAACCTCTCGCCGCCATACATCACTACGCCGTTAGCCGACCGGGCCGAGGCGAGCGCCACAACCTCTGATGCCGGAAACTTTCGCGCCGCCAAGATGTTAAGAATCTCCTTTCCTACCGCGCCAGTCGCGCCCACTACAGCAACCTTAAGACGTGTCATAATTCCTACCTTTAATAAAATCGCAGCTTACATTCCCACAGCCTTGTCACATCCTCTCCCCGTAAGCCACGGAGCCATCGGCTCCGCGTCGATGAGGGCCTGAATCGTCGGGCGCGGACGCACAACGGCGTAGGTGCTCCCGTTCACAAGAACCTCAGGAATGAGGGGGCGTGAGTTGTACGTTGATGACATTGAGGCTCCATAGGCACCTGCCGATAGAAACGCCACAACCTCACCGTCTTGAGTCGGATACATCATTCGGGCCGCGGCGAAAGCGTCGGTGCTCTCACACACGGGACCTACGATGTCGAACGGCTCCTGCATCGCTCCACGTGCGGGTTCCTTCACAGGGATGATGTGGTGGTACGCTCCGTACAGGCTCGGTCTTGCAAGGTCGTTCATCCCAGCATCGAGAATGAGAAAGCGGCGGTCGTTCCCGCGCTTGTTATAGACCGCAGTCGTCACCAAGATACCCGAATGCGCGACCAAAGCTCGACCGGGCGCTACGCAGAGCTCTACATCAAGCCCGGCGGTCGCCTCCGTAATCACATCCGCCCAGCTTTGAAAATCAGCCGGATCCTCATCTCGGTACCAGACCCCGATGCCACCTCCAAGATCGAGCCGTGGCAAGAAGATCCCCCGATCTCGCAGCATTCGCCAGAACTCAACCGTCTTCGCATACGCTAATCGAAAAGGTTCGACGCTTGTGATCTGGGAACCGATGTGAACAGCGAGTCCGAGGAGCTGTATTCCGGGGAGCGCGGCCGCCCTTTCAAAGACCGGCAATGCGTCGGCGATATCTACTCCGAACTTATTTCCCTTCTTCCCGGTGGTTGTGCCCTTCATCGTCTTTGCGTCAACATCCGGCTTGACGCGACTGGCGACAGGGGC
>JALRCK010000080.1 GCA_023262305.1 Deltaproteobacteria bacterium | reverse complement strand
GAGATAGTAACCCAAGGCTCTGCGCCCCATACGATACCTGTGAGGAGAGGTCGCTCTTTCAGAGCTTCTCGGGCCTCCCGCTCACTTCGAACATCTATGCCAATAACACCAAGTTTCGTGAGCGCCTTCTCGCCCATAAAGCCGCGCGCTCTGTCTCGAAAGATACGGGTGGTGTTCTCAAGGGGATCAGAGTCGAAACGCGCGATGCCGAATGCTCCTGGCTCCAAGCCAACATCGGAATACCTGACGATGGCTCCGCACAACACACCGATAGCAGAGAGTCCGATCAACGCACGGGGGAGGCGAACCCCCTTCAAGGTGAGCGCGCTGAACAAAAGAAGTACGAGGGGAAATACCGCGAGCTGCACAGAGCCACGAACCGCTTGAGCTCCTCCGAGAGCAACAACCGTGATCGCTCCCACGAGGCTCACGGCCACAGCACACAAAATCAAGATCTTCGCAGATACAGCTCTCTTCATCTTTTCGAACCACGAGTGCGTGAGGCCCAAGAGCGCACCGCCCTCAAACGTGCCCCTACTTCTACCAGAAAATCGAGCAGAAGTAACCGGTTGCCCAGTCCTATCGTGCGGGGGGAGCAGAAGGCGGACCTCCCCTGCTCTCACATGAATTCCTCAACAGTTTCAACCCTCTTTCCGATTAAAGTCCCCAAATATGCGAGTGCCGGGTCAGGCGGACACAAGAACAGGGGTAAGTGATTCCGATTCCTCGTTGTCAACTTTATCCCCTACCCGATCTTCATCCTCATCCTAATCCTCACCCTGCACCTGCACCGGGATCCTCCTCATGCTCACCAAACAGTTAGGTTACATTCAGGTTTGGTAAGCTCAGGTCATACAGCGCTGAGGAAGAAGAGGATCCCGGTGCAGGTGCAGGGTGAGGAGAAGGATGAAGATGTGGATGACTATACGTTGGGGTTGAGGTGAGCCTCCCCTAAATACTCTCTACGACTCCTCTTCGAGTTCCTCGGGTGTCTCCTCTATCCCGAATCTATCCTTGAGTAGATCAACGAGATCCATGGTCCCGTTCGGGTCGAGGATCTCTCCCATCTCCTTTCCCGATATGGTCAGGTATTGAATCCCATTAGCTTTGAGAATTCCTGGCAAACGGCTCTTGCGCTCGAGCTGCTCGACTTCGATAAACGAGCTGAAGTCGGGCTCAAACTCAACCACCATCTTGGGGTCATCCTCATCGTCAACGACCGTGAAGAGGCACCGATTACGCTCTGCCCAGGCCCGGGTGTCATCATCCAGCGCCTCCGGCTGGAGCCCCAGATCACCCCCACATACAGCCCTAACGCTCATGCTAAAGAGCACGCGGTCTTTGCCAAAAAACCCAACCAGGAGACGGAAGAGCTGGGCTTCATCGAGGGACATCTCTGCCATACCTTAAGTATCGCAGATAGCGTGCTGAGGGACAAACGTAAAGCTCCTCAGGTGGCACCCCTTCCGGCTAAGTGACAGAATCTCAGAAGTTTGGTCTACTAGAGCATATGGCGCTTCTTGATGTTAAGCTCATACCTGATCCGATCCTGCGTGTCGTAACCGCGAATGTGGAAACGTTTGACGCAAAGCTGCACACATTTCTCGACAACATGTACGAGACCATGGTGGCATCGAACGGTATCGGTCTCGCGGCCCCGCAGGTAGGGAGCTCACAACGCGTTGCCATCATGGATCTCTCCCTCGAAGGTGTCCCTCAACCAAAGGTCACCTCGCTGAGCGAAAAAGATCCGATAACACACATCCACAACCAACGCCTTGAGATGATCAATGCGAAGATCACAGCGTCTGGTCCCTCAGTTTCATCTGACGAGGGGTGCTTGAGCATTCCGGACTACCGCGACTCGATTAAGCGCTTCGGAACGGTCACCATCACCTCCCACGACCGACACGGAAACCTCTTTCAAGTTGAGGCCGAGGAGTTGACAGCCTTCTGCATCCAACACGAACTTGACCACCTCGACGGGGTCCTCTTTGTGGACCACCTCAGTCGCCTCAAGAAACAGCTCTTTCGCCGTTGGTGCACCAAGCACGGCTTTGAGTTCGAGGAGAGGACCTAGCACGGGCGACTATGAGGGTTCTCTTCTTCGGCACCCCCGATTTCTCACTCCCCACCCTGCAGGCGCTGATTAACGCACCCGGGGTCACAGTTGGGGCGGTATTCACACAACCCGATCGCCCTTCCGGCAGAGGCAGCAAGATCACGATGTCACCGATCAAGGAGCTCGCACTCGCTCACAACATCCCAGTATTTCAGCCGACATCGCTCCGCAAGGAGTTCCACACACTCCGCGAAGATCTGTCTGAGTTGGGTCCTTTCGATATCGGGGTGGTGATTGCGTTCGGGCAAATTCTTCCGAAAGAGGTGCTTGAGTTTCCGACTCATGGATGCGTCAACATTCACGCCTCGCTCCTTCCCCGTTGGCGCGGGGCCGCGCCAATCCAACGAGCCCTTCAATCAGGCGACGCCGAAACCGGAGTATGCATGATGCAGATGGATGTCGGACTCGACACCGGCGCCGTTTACACCGAGCATCGGATTCCCATCGAATCATCAGACACAGGGTCGACCCTCCACGATAAGCTCTCCTCACTCGGAGCTGCTCACATCGCCACCACCATAGGCAAGATCGTGGATGGATCTCTCGCCGCAACTCCGCAGCCAACTGACGGGGTAACCTACGCGTCAAAGATCACTACGGAGGAGTGTAAAATTGACTGGTCCCTACCCGCCAGCCAGATAGCGCTCTCTGTTCGTGCATTCTCATCATGGCCAGGAGCCTTCACCGTGTGGCGCGGCAAGCGTTTAAAGATCCTCTTTGCCTTAGAATCGAAACGCTCCCACACCAACGTGCACGTACCAGGAACAGTGGCGTATGCGCAGGGTGATCGTATTGAGATCGCATGTGGTGACGGAACGGGCATACGGGTTACAGAGCTTCAACTAGAGGGTAAGAAGCGAATGCCCACCGGAGAGTTCCTCCGAGGAGCCGCATTTCCAGAGGGAGAGGTACTTGGCGATTAGTGGTTGTCTGCCCGTGCAGCACACCTGTGCCGGACATCGCACTTAGAACACTTTGCAGGGTGCGGCGTTGCCTGCGCCTCTTCTCCATCAAGAATCCCGCGCATTTGGGAGATAAGCGTACCCACCCACTTCTGCTTAGCCTCAGTATTCTCGATGGTGACGCGACGAACCTTCTCCCCGAGCAACAGATACCCCTTTGACGGGCGTCGCCCCTCGAATTCCTCGACCAACCTCATGTACACCACGAGCTGCGCTACATACCTATCCCGCAGCTTCTTTGCGAGCGGCTTTCGCTCAACCGGGATGAGATCATCACCCTCACGAACTAACGCATCCGGTTTACCTGCCAAGCCTTGTGCCTCTGAGATATATTCGCGAGCTGGAAGGATCGAACTTCCCTCCATCGCGAGCGCGACCTGATCGACGGAGAAGCCCGTAGCGCGATGTCGTTTGCGCGCGGCTTTCAAAAAGGAGCGAATCACAAGAAACGTAATTGCCGCGAGCACCACCAGTTGAAGTCCATTATTTTGAAAAGAAACCACCAAGAGTCCACTTAGTGGAACCTCCGGGGGATGGAGCAACAGAAAGACAACTGCCGCGGTGGTAATGAGCACCGCGAGGTAACGTATCCATCTCCCCAGCAGGAGCGATTCCTCAAACACAACTGACCAGTGCTTATGAAGCTCCTGCCCTAAGGCAACGGAGGAGTGCTTCTGGGTTGCCGTCTTGTCGATCCACTTAAGTTTCCACGACATCGGACACACAGAGAATGCTCCGACCTCTCCCGCCGCGATAATATGCTGCCCGTCAGATCCCCTGGTTGCCACGCGCCAAACTCACTAAAGCAAAATGCACAGATCTTGAACAAGGATACAAAAGTTGCTGAAGGGTGAAAAGCGTACGTTAAAGGGCACATTACCGCCACGTGCATGGCCTCCCGTGAGGCTTCGCTCACCGAGTCTCGTGCGGAGATCTCTTAATCCTGTCCCAGCTGAAATACCAAGCTGCGGGCCCTACGGAAGCACTTGCGCGCCTTCCGTTTGACGAGCGCAGCGAGCTCTGCGACGAGGCTCTCTACCCGCGCCTCTTTTTCCTCCTCCTCGTCCACGTTCACGAAGGTAGGTGGAACGAGAGCGTCACTCTCTGACTCGATCGTGGGCTCCACAAACCGCATCGGGCTCACGTGCGGCAAGTGAGCAGTTTCAAGTGTGAACTGCACCTCGGGTGCCTGATGATGCGTTAGCCTCCAAAACGCGTATCGACCGCACGCGCTCGTGAAGGTGCACTGGACATGATACCGAGCCACCTCGTTGTCGAGCACCACCTTGACCTTGAAGTCGTGGATCTCCTCCAGGAGAAAGTTCATCTCAAAGGTCTTGATCCAACTTCGTCGCGCCCGATAGGCTGAAACCTCATCGAGGTAGATCCCTTCAAGGATCAATTTCTCAGCGTCGTACCACAGACCCAAACCTATCGCTGGTGCCTGAATTCCCATCGCTGCTTCGTGCTCTGATTGGTGCATAGACTTCCACCACGTTATTGAGAAAAAAAGAGGCCCCCTTTTTAGGGGGGGCCTGTTGGGAACCCGTGACCGCTTCAGGTCCACACTTTGCACACCACCTGAAGCTTCGACCGAGTTCCTCAGTGCCTCTCATGGGCACTACCAACTTGAGTTTTACTATCGGAGGAAGCCCCTTCCACCTTAACGGTTAGGGGCGTTTCGCCTTTGAGCCCCAGAGGCAGGTAGCGTTTGATGCGCATATCTTCAATGTGATAAGCCACTTAGAATATGTGTGACACTCCTGGATCTATCTGATATGCTCCCAATGTTTACAGCCATTTAGGGGCTTTAAAAGAGCTGCCTCGCTGTTCCGCTACGGCGAACGAGAGGCAGTCCATGTGGTGAAGTTTTGAATTGGTTTGTGCGCGAAGAAGCTTTGTAGCTTATCTCTTCCACTCAACCACCAAGAACGTTCTAAAATCTCCCACATTCGTCAGCGACTCATCGCACTAGCGCGCGAGCTTCGTTGCCTGCTACCCGCCCCGACATGGTTCAACGTAATGATTTACAATTTAAACATAGGAATTCACCTTGTATGAGAAGAGAGAGAGGCAATAACAGGCACTCTAATCGTGGCGGTCGAGGTCGTGGACGTGGGCGCGGTCGAGGAGATCGGCACTCACGCAGACACCCTCGCCAGAGCGCGGAGAGTGGAAATCAGAGAGAGCGTATCTCGATTGAGAGCGGCGATCTCGTTCTGATTGACCAGTTCATGCTCGCTAACGGGCAATTCATCGAAAAGATGGCTTCAGTTCTTGATGAGGCTGCTGACGTCAAGAATCAAGTGATCCGCGAATACGGCGGAAAGGTTATATCCGTAACGCGTGGCACCTACCGAATCGAGCGCGATCCTTTCGCCTACACTATCGTCGTTCACCCTGAGGGTGATTCATTCGGCTCTGCAGAGGCTGTGAAGGAAGCTACCGAGCTCCTCGGCGAGGTCAACATCGACACGCGTTGTCTCGCGATGCTTGATCGAGAGCTCCTCGATGACAACGCCCTCCTTGAGCGGTACCAACAGCTCTGGTTCAGCGGACAGGACAAGACTGCCCGAGACCTTCTCCGTGACAACGGAGGAGCGGTTCGATACGGCTTCCGCCGTGATGGCGACGAGCTTGGCGTCTACCAGGTTCCAGGAGAAGATGTCATCTGCTTGTGGCCAAAGAACATGGAGGCCATGGCTGGAGCCGAGGTTGAGCAGGCTGCGCAGGAGGCGTAGTTAGTTCGCACTTAGTGCAGACAACCCGGGGTATCCCCAGGTACACTAGAGGGAGCGTGCGTGAGCACGCTCCTTTTTATTTGATATGGATGCGTGCCCCTGTGCTGCGGCTCTTAGAACGAAAACTCACCTTCAAGCCGACCACCCAGGATCATGGAGGTCTCAACGCCCTCCCCCACGAGCGAGTCGAATTCGGTCATGAGTTCGGCATGCGCCTTGACGGCGTATTCGTCGATAACGGCTCACCGACTATCGTGCTCTTCACGCACGGCAACAAGCACAACATCACCCGATTTCGAGAGCACTACCACCTCTTCTGCGCGATCGGGCAGTCATTCTTCACATTTGACTATCCGGGATATGGAAGGAGCCCCGGCACTCCCTCTGAAGAACTTGTCTATGCCAGCGCTCGCGCGGCGCACTCCTTTGTTACTTCAAGGCTCGGGTTCCAACCTGACAAGGTCGTCTCGTACGGATGCTCCATGGGAGGCGCTGTTGCAATTGATCTCCTTCAACATGCCAAGGTCGCCTGCCTCATCACCGAGAGCACCTTCACAAACACTTGGGAGATGGCGAAACACCTCTATCCATACCTCCCTGTGTGGCCACTCCTTCCGAAGCGATTTCGTAACGACGAGAAAGCCTCCCATATTAAGGTCCCGATGTTGATTATTCATGGGGAGGAGGACCCGATCGTCCCTGTCTCGATGGCACAGATCCTCTACGACACCGTCAGCTCTTCGAAAGAGCTCGTGATCATCCCAGGCGCCAATCACATTGATTCACTGACACAAGGCGGAGAAAAGCTCCAGAACACTATCAGGAGCTTCATTGAGACTCATACGCCGCGTTAGTCGTCAGGGTTGATATGAGCGCGATGTTCCTGCACCCAACTTGAGTCCGAAGCGCTCGCACATGCACGGACTACCATAGAGAAGACAATGGCTGCTATGAGAAGACCGAGGAGTAAGACGGTTCTCTCAAGCTTCGTGGTTGTAATGTCACCACCTGAGAAGTCGATTCTGGGGGCACGATTGGCGTGTTCGTCAGAGGTCTCGAGTGCATCGCCCTGTTTGAGCGTCCGAGATACCGGGGTGCTTGATGGCTCTCGCGATCCCGCTGGCATAGAGCGATGCTGTGCACCCGATTTTGGACTTCCACGGAGCCCGGCGCCTCCAAAGAGAAAGCTCGAGCCCTTATCGTGAGGGACCTTGTACGACTCCCGAGGCGCGGTCCACGACGATCGGCTCGCGCCACTCGCCCCGAAACCTCGTGATGTGTACTTGTTACTGCACATAGTATCCCCTTGTAGCAGCTTTTCCCGCCCGCTGCGAACTCCTACAGATATGACGAGGAACGAACAGGATGTGACCTAAGGAAGGACGGAATCACACAGAGCGCAGCGAGAGCAACACAGAGCGCAGCGAGAGCAACAGGATGGAGTTCACGGGGAAAAAACTTTTGCTACACCAGGGACCTACCCCTTACCGACCTCACTGCTCTCTTGGCGAATCTTCCCTCAGCAATGCTGGCAAAACTGCCCCCTCCCAGCTGAATGCGCTGCGTTCAGGGCCACGACCTCCTAAGAGATCCTCGTAGAACTGCCTCACTAAGGTATTCGCACTACCTGCCCCACAACGAGACGGCTACCTTTGATGTTGTTAGCTCGTTTGATATCCGACACTGATCGCCCATACCGCTGCGAGATAGAGGAGAGCGTTTCTCCGGAACGAACCTTATGCTTCCGGACAGGAGGCGCTGGCGCTATTCGGGGAGCGGCACTCTTGCTCGGCACCGAAACGCGGGCTGCCTCTTGAGTTGGTCCCGGGTTCTCAGCTGCCTGGACGATCGACCCAGAGCTGGTAGCAAGTGCAGGGGATCCTGACGAAACACCCGTTCGTGGAACCATCAATACCTGTCCCGGCTGAACGATGGACGAGGTGAGTCGATTGAGCTGGACGAGTCTCTCTGGCGTGGTGTTATGTCTTGCGGCGATCGATTGCAACGATTCCTTGCGCCCAACTCGATACATCTTACCCTCACCCGGGGAAGTGGTGACGATCCGTGAGCGAATCGGCTCGGGGGTTCGCAATTCGTTCATCTTGTCGGTGTACTGTACTGGAACCTGGAGCACATATCCCGCGGGGATTTTCGCTGCACCTTTCCAAACCGGATCTAAGAGGGCGTAGTTAGCCTCTTTCAGGTTATCCAACGGAATCCCAAGCTGCCTCGACGCGGTTGTCGTAGACATCGGCGTCTTAATTGGGTAGGCCACCAGGCGAAGCGGCGGCTGGACCTGCACCTCTGGGAAATACTTGTCGTGGTCCTGAAAGATCTCAACAGCAGCGAGGAACTCTGGATAGAAATTTGTAGAGGCGAATCCGAAGTAGCGCTCCGTCGGATGCTCGACGATATCCGCGATATTTGAAGTTCCAGCCGCTCGAACTTTTGAACGCACTCCCCCTACCCCGTGATTGTACGAAGTAATCGCTAGAGGCCATGAGCCAAGCTCC
>JALRCK010000007.1:10980-20176 GCA_023262305.1 Deltaproteobacteria bacterium | reverse complement strand
ACCTTCGGTGCCGGCATCTTCGATCCAACTAAGGGAGGAGATCCTGTTCTCCTTGAGCATCTCTTCTGGTTCTACTCGCACCCCGTTGTGTACATCATGGTACTTCCGGCGTTCGGAGTTGTTGGAGAGATCATCCCGGTTTTCTCCCGTAAGCCGCTCTTCGGTTACAAGATGGTAGTGCTCTCCTCGATGGCGATCGCAGCGGTCGGCTTCATCGTATGGGCGCACCACATGTTCGTAGCTGGTATCTCGGACTTCTCCGCGAAGTTCTTCTCGATCGTCACCTTCCTTGTAGCGGTTCCAACAGCTATCAAGGTGTTTAACTGGGTCAGCACGATGTACAAGGGCTCGATCTCGTTCAAGACGCCGATGCTCTACGCGATGTCGTTCGTGTTCCTCTTCATGGTGGCGGGTACCACAGGTATCTACCTCGCGATGCTTGGAGTGGACGTTTACTACCACGACACCTATTTCGTAGTGGCGCACTTCCACTACACGATTCAGGGTGGAGCCGTAATCGGACTTATCGCGGCTCTCCACATGTGGTTCCCGAAGATGACCGGAAAGATGTACAACGAGACGGTTTCCAAGACCGCCTTCGCTTTCCTCTTTATCGGGTTCAACCTTACCTTCATTCCACAATTCATTCTCGGAATGGATGGAATGCCTCGTCGATATTACGACTACCCAGTCCAGTACGAGAATCTCCATACGATCTCAACGATCGGCGCGTACCTGAATGGCTTAGGGTATGCCTTTGCCCTGTTAAACCTGCTCTGGACTGCGCTGTTCGGAAAGGTTAAAGCGCCAAGGAATCCGTACAACTCGACGAGCCTGGAGTGGCAGACTTCATCACCTCCACACCATGAGAACTTCCCAGAGATTCCAGTTGTTAAGGAGGATCCTTACATGTACGGAACTCCAACGGGTCGAGGTCACTAAAAGAATAGTAAAAGGTTAATAGTTAAACAGGGATGTTATGAGTTCAGTCGCCGTCCACCCCATCGTTGATCACAACGTGCCGCCAGGAGAGCCGCCGCATATCCACCACATGGATACGCCCACAGCATACGGAGCCGCTAAGCTCGGTATGTGGCTATTCCTCGCCACTGAAATTCTCCTCTTTGCGGTGATGTTCTGTAGCTTCGCAATCATGCGTTACTACCATCTGGCTGAGTTTCATGACGCGAGCAAGAACCTAAACGTGTGGCTCGGCGGTTTAAATACTGCCGTGCTGCTCTTTTCAAGCTTCACGGCTGCGGTTGCGGTTACCAAAGCCCAAAAGGGTGACAACAAGGGAGTCGTTCGTAACTTTGGGATCAGCGTTGCGTGTGGACTCATATTCCTGATCATCAAATCGATCGAGTATAGCGGCAAGGCTCACCACGGAATGTTCCCCTTCTTCGGGTACAACAGCAACTTTTATGAGTTTAAGAACTTCCTTGGGCTTTACTACTGCATGACGGGCTTGCATGCCCTTCACGTAATCATCGGTATGGCGGTTATGTACTGGTACGGTATCCGACCAGCGCTTCACAATCGCTTCTCGGGTAAGTACTTCACACCGGTTGAGCTTGGAGCGCTCTACTGGCACTTGGTTGACCTTATCTGGATTTACCTCTTCCCGCTCCTCTACTTGGTTGGTTAGTTCTCGGAGATTTAGGATATGGCACATTCGCACTCACATTCGCATGGACACGACGAGCTCGGGCATGTAGTTCCCGAGAGCACCTTCCTCAAGATCCTTGTCGCCCTCTTGGTGCTCACAGTAGTCACCGTTCTGGCTGCCCAAGTTGATCTTGGCAAGTGGAACATCGTCGGCGCCCTCTTTATCGCGACGGTAAAGGCGACCCTCGTTATAGCGGTATTCATGCACGGCAAGTACGAGAACAAGATCATCATTACCTACATGATCATCCCCTTCATATTGCTTGCGGTGATGATCCTTGGGGTTTTCACAGATGATCCGTTCCGCGCGCATCCGCTTCCGTTTGGGGCTGAGGCGAGCCAAGAGGCCGCTCCAGTAGCACCAAAGGCTCACGCGCACCATTAGAGGTGTCTAAAATAACTATCTTCATCGATAGCGAGTCTTTCCGACTCGTCCACACGGCTTGTATGCCACATCTGCTGGCGAGGGATCTCTCGCCTTGACGGAGGTGGAATAGTAATAATCGAGGACCCGAGCGCCCTCGGGTCGAACTATCAGACAACCTCAGCGAAGCATCATGGAGATGGGGGCTATCGCCTAGCTCGGGAATACCCGAGCCCACCATCCTTGGTAGACGTCGGGATAGGTGTGGGAACACCGTGCTCTTGAGCCGAGCTACTACTCCGGTATCTCTACAAACTCCACACTGCCGGTCTCCGGCTCCAGGAACGCTATCGTATAACTATCGGCGGAGAAGAGCGCGCCTGGGTTAATAATCTTGGTGCGTCCTACAATCTCATCTCGAGGGATGTGTGTATGGCCGTGCAGAACGTAATCGTATTTTTGAGACGCTACCGCCTCATCTATGACTCGGGCGCTCGTACCGTGGTTAATGAAGAAGGTTTTTCCAGCGTGCTCAAAAACAAGAGTGTCATCGATCTCCGAAAAGCTGAGTTCAGAGCACTTCTTTTTCAAGCCTGATCGTTCCCCATCGTTGTTCCCAAAGACAAGCTTTAAGGGAAGACCGGCGAATCGTTCAAGGACTGGGGGCGAGATGATATCTCCACAATGAATTACCAGCGAGGGAGATCGCTCCTTAAAGAGCTTTACTGCCTTGATAATCATTCGAACGTCTTCATGGGTATCTGATACTATGCCAACGAGAGTATTCATAAAGCGTAGGATACTTCAGGGGCGAGCGTGGATCTACATTATTTGTATTGAGAGAGACCACCCACATTCGCGATGAGAAATCGTTTAACCTCTCGGTTTTCATTGTGCCAATCTTGCGTGGCATCGGCATCACACGAGCAGATGCGTGGCAAGTGCTTGAGCTGAAACCCGAGTTCAAGACATCGGTGAGAGTTGATGAAGTCGTAGCTCTCTGGTGGTGTTTCAAGCGAGCAGGGATTGCTCTTGAGGTACTCGGTAAATGCGATAAACATCGAGCCTTGTACGAAGATATCTTTTTCGGACTCAGGATAATTTGGTCCAGCCGTAAGGGTCCCACCTATCCTATAACCATCCAAGTAGTCATCCTCGGACATATTGCCGGTCATATACTGTAGCCAACGCGGGTCATAGATGTAGGTATCTGTGGTATTCATATACACGAACCATCTTGAGGTCGCGGCCTCAATTGCTTTGTTGCACGCTTGCGCAATTCCACCTTCATTATTGTTTTCGATATAGGTCAGAGAGCACAGGTCAGAGTTCTCTGTGATAAAATCAGATATCTCATTTTTATGAGTAGGGTCGGTGTTGTTATCAACGACGAGAATCTCTACTTGTGAGAGATCGTATCGGGTTCGCACGACGATCTGGTTAAAGACGCGCATAAATGCGTCGGTATCATCGCGCGGGCATAGAACTATTGAGACCTCTTTCATGTGCGAACTCGCTCCTCTGAAGTATCGGCCTGATGGGTGGTAGGCTTAAGTTCAAGTTATAGCGGGGCGATACGCAACCGACTGCCTGATTATCTGAATGTTTTTGGGTGATTAGGCGGTCCGAGGAGTTTTGGACTCATGACCTCTCGCTGACGAGCGGGTCATATCACTTGCCAGGTAGACCGCTATAGCAACCCAGATACAACAGAACGAGCCATACGCAGCAAGATTCATCGTCTCGCCATAGACTCCAACTGCCAGTAAGAACTGAAGGGTGGGCGAAAGGTACTGAAGAATGCCGAGCGTTGAGAGGGGGAGGAGTTGGGTCGCTCGCACATACCACATGAGTGGGAGTGATGTTGCCACGCCTGTCAGCAGGAGGAGTGTGGTTGTTACCCCTCCCTCGCTCAGGAAATGTGAGGTGCCACTCAGAGAGAGGTATGTCAAGTACACAGCTCCAAAGGGCGCGAGCAGTAGGGTTTCTAGCGTAAGTCCAACGAGCGCGCTCACTCCGAGTTGCTTTCGAAAGAATCCGTACATCGACATGGATAGTGCGAGACACAGACCAAGCCACGGCATCGTTCCAGCGCTGACCGCTTTGATAACAACTCCGGATGTCGCCAGCGCAACAGCAATCTTTTTCTGAAGAGAGAGGTGCTCATTGAGAATTATTGCACCCAGGGCGATAGTAAAGAGGGGAGAGAGGAAGTAGCCGAGACTCGCTTCCACCAGGTGACCGTGAGTGACACCCCACACATACGCGAGCCAATTCGATGCTATGAGTGTACCTGTTGCCGCGAGGGTGGCGAGCTTTTTGCGGCTCCTCGCCACGGTCAAGAGCTCACTCAGAGATCCCCGAAAAGTACAAAAGAGAAGGAGAAAGACCGCTGACCAGAAGGCTCTATGGCATATGACCTCTAGGCTTGGTACTGCTCCTAGCTGCTTCCAATAAACCGGTAAGAGACCCCATGACGAGAGTGCAAGCACGGCAAAGATAATCCCAGTGGGGGTTGGTGAGCGCTCCGCGGTCTTCATAAGGTATGACTCATTCTCATAGGGACGAGTTTCGGGGATTTCAAGCTCTCTTTCCTGGATATTCTGGATGGGCGCTCAAGCTTGCTCCAAAGCTGCTGTAATAATTCCGAGGTAGCGCCCTGACTACAGCAAGCTGATTGTCATTGTCTTGTGCTCTCAGGTAGCATTCGGAATACTACTCTGAATCGGTGATAGTAGAGGTTTCTATGCCAACAGCGCCTGTAATCCTTGGAGCTTGCGCTCTCATCCTTCTTCCCACCCTTCTGTTTCTCCTGGTAGTCCAGCCGATCTGGGCTTTTGTGGAGGCGTGTGGTGCTTCCTTGTTAGGACGTGGGGGTAAGATTATTTGGCTGTTCATGCTCCTTATTTTTGCGATCGTGGCCAGCATTCCATACGCTCTCTTCGTTTCAACATCAGCCGCGCTACGACAGGTGACGATCGTTTCCCTCATCCTTATTGGGCTGCTCACCGGAGTTGGATATGGCGTCATGGTATACAACCCCCATCTGATGAAGCAGTTCGATAGTAAGGTAGCCGAAGTGAAGGCAACGTACTCGCAAATCAAGGATCTGTCAGAGGTAACCAAGCAACTTACATGGTAGCGAACCCGTTCTGAAAGTGCGATTCTCGTTTGGATTATGCCGAAGAGCCATTTCTCCGTCGACAAAACAACCTCTCTGAACGCACTCCCTCAAGGGGCTCGGATCCACGTCATCGGAGTGGCCGGTGTTGCTATGGCGCAGCTTGCGGTCGAGCTTACGAAGCAGGGCTTCGTCGTATCTGGGAGTGACAAGGATTTTTGGGAGCCGATGGGGAGCCTGCTGCGTAATTCCGCGGTGACACTCTTCCAAGGGTATAAGCCAGAGAACATTCCGCAGGCTGTCGATCTCGTCGTGATCGGAAATGCCATTAGCTATGGCAACCCCGAGGTCACGGTAGTTGAGGAGAGAGACCTACGCTACACATGCTTTCCGAAGATCCTTCATGAGACGATCATTTCAGGAAAGAGGTCGGTCGTTGTAACGGGGACGCATGGCAAGTCAACCACAACGGCGTTAGTCGCCTCTACCCTTCTAAAACTCGGTGGAGACCCGAGCTATTTCATAGGAGGGATCGCGCAGGACCTTCCGATGAGCCTCGCGCGGGGCGAGGGTGCATACAGCGTCGTTGAGGGAGATGAGTATGATAGCGCCTTCTTCGCTAAGGTTCCTAAGTTCTCATTTTATCACCCCGATATCTGCGTCATTAACGCTCTTGAGTACGATCACGCCGATATCTATCCCGATGTAGAGAGCATCGTGCGAGAGTTTCGAGGGATGCTTCAAGCCATGCCAGCGCATGGAACGGCGCTATGCTGTATCGATTACCCGCACGTGCGGAACTTCGTAGAGGAGCTGCGCGGCAAGGTTGCGTGCCGCTTGGTAACATTTGGCTGCGCGACAGAGGCGGACATCGCGATCGTATCGCGCGCGCAGGAGGGATTGACTCAGCGTGTAACGGCAAAGAGCCCCACCCATGAGGAGTTCTCGTTTTCAATCCCGTTGAGCGGAGTCTATAACGCAAAGAATGCCTTAATCGCGGTCGTCGTCGCGTTGATGGGTGGATATTCGCTGGAAGAGGCAACGGCAGCGGTCGCAACCTTTAAGCCAGTGAAGCGTCGCCAAGAGATTCGTTACGATAAGCACGGCGTCACCCTGATAGAAGATTTCGCGCACCATCCAACAGCGGTACATGAAACCCTCTCAGGTATTCGTGAGGCGTTTCCGACGCGGAAGATCTGGGGAGTCTTTGAGCCTCGCTCAAACACAAGCCGCCGAAAGGTGTTTCAAGAAGCGTATATCAATGCGTTCTCGAAAGCGGATGAGGTTGTTCTCTGCCAAGTCGCCGCTCGAGATATAGACAAGGATCTAGAGTTGATCGACGTGGCAACTCTTGCCTTTCAGATCTCTGAGCGTGGTACGCCGGCGTGTTGTCTCGCCGACGCAAAAGAGATCGAAGCTTTTGTTCAAGAAAAGCTTGGCTCAAATGATGTAATCATTCTCATGTCGAACGGAGCGTTCGGGGGATTGCCGCTGATGCTTGAGAACAGCCTTGTGGCGCGATTTGGCCGCTGATCGTTGATAGCGTTCTCGCGCCAGGGCGCGCCCCCTGCTACAGGAGTGTCCAGGCTGCCCAAAGCCACGATAAGCGCCCGAAGCGAACAGATCCTTACACTGCAAAATTGGGGGGTCCTCCGCATCGCGCTGTCAAATGTGGAAAATCGTCCTTTTCGTCCCCTATAGTGACCACCTCCAGAGAGCGACCGGTAGGACCTAGCGCTCTTTGTTTAAAACTTCATACGGGTAGAGAACTCAACCAAAGGTTTTGGTTTGTGAATGCTCGCGTCCTTTGTCATGCGACAGGGAGGAGCGTGCGTAGCAACTTTTTTTTCTATGAACTACATCGGAGTTGTTGGTCTCTGTGCGATCGTAGCCACGTGCTACGGTCTTTCACGTAATCGCAAGCGAATTGACTGGAAGCTCGTCGGATACGGCGTTGCTCTACAAGTCATTCTCGCTCTTATCGTGTTGAAGAGCGCGCCCGGGAGGGCCGCCTTCGATTACTTAAATCAAGGGTTCGACGCGCTCATGCGGCAGTCAAAGGAGGGCGCAAGCTTTCTTTTTGGCGGTCTGACTGAGCAGGTCATCCCTGTTACAGACGAAAAGGATGCAAAGACGGGTAGTCTCATCCGTCTCGGCGCATCCTTTGCGTTTGCAGTGTTACCCTCGGTTATCTTTTTCTCGTGCCTTATGGCGATCCTGTATCACATAGGTGTCATGCACCGAATCGTATACTGGATGGCTGTGGTGATGAAAAAGACACTCAAAACGAGCGGTGCGGAGTCCTTGTCCGCGGCGGCGAACATATTCGTCGGGCAGACGGAGGCGCCCCTGCTTATTCGTCCCTATCTCGAAAAAATGACCCGCAGCGAGATCCTCGCGGTGATGGTCGGAGGGATGGCGAATATCGCTGGGGGCGTTTTGGCGGCTTACGTTGCTATGTTGTCCGACAAGTTCCCGGATATCGCCGGGCATCTCATCGCCGGTAGTATCATGTCCGCGCCAGCATCGCTGGTGTTGGCTAAGATCCTACTTCCGGAGGAGGAGGTCCCTGAAACCGCCGGTAATGTCGATGCAAACTATGTCCGCATCGACACTAATGTTATCGATGCAGCAACGCGAGGAGCGAGTGAGGGGTTAACCCTTGCGCTCAACATCGCGGCACAGCTGCTGTGCGCCGTTGCTCTCGTTGCTCTGTGCAACTCGATGTGGGGAGCGATCTGCTCCTGGCTAACGAGTATAACAGGATACGGCTTGGCTCACATTGATTCGTTGCAAGAGCTCCTTGGGTACGCGTTCGCTCCAGTAGCGTGGTTGCTTGGCATTCCCTCTCAGGATTGCCTTGTCGCCGGAAAGCTCCTTGGAGAGAAAACGATCCTGAATGAGTTCGTTGCGTACGCACATATGGGGGACTACCTACATGGAAAACCCCTGATGGACGGCGCTCCGGTGCAAGAGCTTGCGGAGCGCACCAAGATCATCTTGAGCTACGCGCTCTGCGGTTTCGCCAACGTGGGCTCCATTGGAGTGCTTGTTGGTGGAATGGGCGCGCTCATGCCCACACGCCGCAGTGACATCGCTCGACTCGGGATCCTCGCCCTTGTGGGAGGAACCTGTTCCACATTTATGACTGCGATTATCGCTGGTCTTATTCTGTGAGAATGCACGGAGTGGAGGTTCTTTTCGATTTTTCGAATGAGTTCTCTCCCTCCCTTTTTTAGCCACAGGAATAGGGGGCGGCGGACTTAGCTTTCTCAACGAGGAGGTGGTCCAGCGATTCAAGCCGCGCGACATCGAGATAGACAACCTCCCCAATCCGTTCAAGCTTCCCTTCAGCTACTAGGATAGAGCTTCGCATTATGACCGTTTGGTGAGCTTGAAAGAGATCTGGGCGTATAATCAGATTTACCGTTCCGACCTCATCCTCAAGCGTTATGAAAACCACCCCCTTTGCTGTTCCCGGACGTTGACGCGCGATGACAAGCCCCGCGGTTGAGACCCGAGAGCCAACGCGCATCCCATGTTGTGATTGCAGACGCTCTGATGAGTACGAGCCTCGCTGATTGAGCCGCTGGCGGAGGAATTGAAGGGGATGAGCCTTGAGCGATAAGCCTGTTGTCGCGTAGTCATCGAACATATCGTGTTGCTTGCTAGTCTTTGGAAGCGCCGTTTCATGCCCGCTTGAACGTTTTGTGAGGAACTTATCGAGGGGAGCGGGGTGAGAGGCGAGTGAGTTAATATTCCAATGCGCCGGGCGTCGCGCAAGGTCAACGGATGTGAACGTGTCAGCGCGAGCGAGAGTCCTTAGGGTTGATTTTGAGAGTTTAATGTCACGTGCCCACAAGGCGTCGATAGACTCAAACTCACCTGAGCTCTCTACGGATTCGGTGATGGCTTCCGCGTGGTCACGTCGAAGCCCAGCGATGAGGCGTAATCCGAGACGGACCTCTCCGGTACTGCCCTCGGGATAAAGCATCGAGCAATCCCAGGAACTCTTGTTCGCGTCTATACCATGAACACGCACG
>JALRCK010000007.1:0-10970 GCA_023262305.1 Deltaproteobacteria bacterium | reverse complement strand
TCGTTGCGCGTCCTGTACTATCTGAGATGGCGCATAGAAACCCATCGGCTGGCTATTCAGGAGGGCAGACGCGAACTCCGCTGGGTAGTGGCGCTTAATCCACGCTGACGCGTATACAAGGAGCGCAAACGACGCGGCGTGAGATTCGGGGAAACCGTACTCACTAAACCCTTTAATCTGATTGAGACATGTCTCAGCGAACTCAGCAGTATAGCCATTCGCGAGCATGCCTTTAACGATCTTCTCCTTAAAGTTCTCTATAACCCCTTTGTGCGTCTTCCAGGCCGCCATCGCGCGACGAAGCTGCTCGGCCTCTCCGGGGGAGAAGTTCGCGAGCGTTATCGCCAATCGCATCGCCTGCTCCTGGAAGATTGGGACCCCGAGAGTCTTTCCTAGGATCCTCTCGACCCGAGCGTCCGGATAGTACGGTTTTTCATATCCATTTCTTCGCTTAAGAAATGGATGCACCATATTCCCCTGAATTGGACCAGGTCGAACTATCGCTACCTCAATAACGAGATCATAAAAACACCGCGGCTTGAGCCGTGGAAGCATCGACATTTGAGCGCGCGACTCTACCTGAAATACCCCAACGCTGTCTGAGCGAGAGAGCATTTCATAGACCGCCGGATCCTCTGAAGGTATCGAGTGAAGTTCGAGAGGCTTTTCTCTGCGGTGGTTAATAAGATCGAGCGCCTTTCTGATGCAGGTGAGCATTCCGAGGGCGAGGATATCGATCTTGAGCATCCCGAGCTCCTCGATGTCGTTTTTGTCCCACTCAATAATCGTGCGGCTCTCCATCCCAGCATTAATTATCGGAACTATCTCAGACAGCGGTGTGTTGGAGATAATAAATCCTCCAACGTGCTGCGAAAGATGCCGGGGAAAGCCAACAAGCTCATTTGAGAGGATCAGTACGTTCTGAATAGTCGCATCAAAGGGGTCAACCCCGAGCTCGCGCAGTGAGCCAGCGGTTATGGCACAACCGGTCCAGCGGTGAACGCTCTTTGCAAGCTTGTCTACGATCTCAAGAGAGAGACCTAAAGCTTTACCGATATCCCGCACAGCGCTCCGCGCTTGGTAGGTGACGACCTCCGCCGCGATAGCGGCTCTGTGGCGGCCGTACTTCGCGTAGATATACTGAATAACCTCTTCGCGCCGTTCGTGCTCAAAGTCGATATCAATATCGGGGGGCTCTCTGCGCTCCTTACTCACAAAACGGGCAAAGAGAAGATCGATCTTTGTTGGATCGACTGAAGTAATACCTAAGCAGTAGCACACCACCGAGTTCGCCGCCGCGCCCCGTCCCTGACATAAGATACCACGACTACGCGCGAAGGTTACGATGTCGTAGCAGGTAAGGAAGTACTTCTCGTACTCAAGTTCTTTAATGAGGGTGAGCTCCTCCTCGATCGCTTTTGTCACATGCTCAGGAATCTCTTGTGGGTAATGTCTGAGTGCCCCTTTGTGAACCTCCTGCGTGAGGTAGTCGTAGGCTGAGAGTCGATTCGGGCAGATTTCGTCGGGATAGGTGTAGGTGAGCTGAGAAAGCGAAAACGAGGAAGCAATCTCAGTAATTGTTTGTGTGCGTGAGATGGCTTGTGGGAGGTCCCGAAAGAGTCTGAGCATCTCCTCTGGGGGTTTAAGGTATCACTCGCCGTTTTGAAAGAGCTTGAAGCCAGCTTGTTGAATCGTACACTTTTCACGAATGCAGGTGAGCGCGTCTTGGAGTGGTTTGCGATCGTGCGAATGGTAGTGCACATCATTGGTCGCCACGGGGGGAATATTCAGGCGTTGAGCTATAGAGAGAGCTTCGCGTAGGAGATGCGGATTTGAGGGGCTATAGTTAGAGGTTAACGCAATAGAGAGGAGCGCTGGATCGACGCAGTTCTCTTTGAGAATTGAGCATAGTTTAAGGAATACCTCTGTTCGGGTGCGCTGTTCATTCTCGTGAGATTCTATATTGTGAAAGAGGGTTTGAAAAAAAGGTGGGATGATGATGGTAGCGAACGAGTTCTGCACCGGCAAAAAATCGACTAGGTTTAAAAAGAAGTCGTTTTTTGAGACATCACGCTTTCCGTTCGTAAGGAGTTGGCACAAGGTGCCGTAGGCAGCTTTGTGCTTGGGGTAGAGAAGCAGTGATGAACGGTGGTACTGAAGCACGCGCTCAGAGAGTGAATGGGCACAGGTGCCAGAGAAATCTACCTCAATCCGACATCCAACCAGGAATTGAATCCCCGCCTCTTGGGCAGCGACATGCCCTCGGACGATGCCAGATAGGGTATTGTAATCAGTGATTCCGATCGCGCTATAGCCGAGCTGCGCCGCTTGCCAGACGAACTCATGAGGATGGCTCGCCCCTCGGAGGAAAGAAAAGTTGCTCGCCACCTGGAGCTCGGTATACGCGGCGCGGGACTTCATGGCTCTCCTCGCGCTGTTGTATGGACGGGGATCTCTCTCTCGGTTTGAGTAGTAGGAAGCTGAGTGTATTTAGATCTCATACCCACATCCCATGCAAAAACCACGTATGAGTTGTCTGGTCTCGAAATACCCACAGCCACCGCCCACACTCATCCTGAATTTTAAAATAATCACGAGTGACGCCAACGTCTTTCGCGAGGTTGTCCCCCCACCACTCTGGAGAGATCCTTTCGGGGCCGATACCGGTTAAGATCTTAAGCTTCTTTCCCCGCCACTGAATAAAGGATGGTGGTTTGTCAGGGAGCATTGAGATAGTTGTTATCTCTTCTGGTTCCGCAAGAAGGTGCGAGGGGCGTTCGTGAAGTGTATAGTGCGGAATGTTCTCATGCACACTTGTAACACTTAAAGCGTCAGCGGCGCTGTGATAGGAGAACGACCTCTCAGGGATGTAGGATTGATTGAGCTTTGCGAAGAGGAGCCGCTCTTTTCCAATCCGTACACTAAAGGTATTCAAGAGCTCCTTTTTCTCGCGCGAATCTGGCTCCTCTTTGTGCGGTGTTGGCGAAAGGCTCTTTTGCTCAGACCGTGTCGCCTCAATCTGTCGAGCGGTGATCGCTATCTCTCGAATCTCTCCTGAGAAGCTCATATTGTCGATAATCGGCTCAATAATAGCGGTCAGATGTCCTATATCATCAGTCGCAGACGCGAGTGAGAACTCTCGATAGATTGAGGATTGCGCGGTGTCATGGATCGCGAGATGGAAGTATTTAGCGGAGCGTTTGCTCGCTTTGAGTTTATTCGTGACGTTTTGAAATAAGCTGTGAATCGAGATAACGATGCTTTTGCGGTGTGTAAGAGGAGGCTCAAATATCCGCGAGGCGTTGTAGCGCTTCGTCTCTTCTACGGTATGAAGACGCTCTTCGAGATCGCCAAACGCCTGATCGAGCCTATAGGTAACAAACTTACCAAAGCGCTGCGCTATCGTATGGCGAGGAAGGTACGTAAGGTCTCCTATGTGAGCTATCCCAACATCACGCAAAAGGTCGATGGAGGTCGCTGGAATTCGCAGCGAAGCGACAGGGAGAGGCGAGAGCGCGGGTATGATTTCCTGCCTGTTGATAATAATTCGAGGCGCACCAGACGCGGAGTAGCGAGAGAGCGCCCAAGCAGCGCCGAAGGTTGGAGCGATGGCGATGATAGCTGTTCCTTTAAAAAAATCGTGCAGGTGGAGCGCGAATGTAGTTATCTCCCCGTGGAGGGTATCTGTGCCGGTAAGATCGATAGTGATGCCATAGTGTAAAGGGCTTACCTCTTCAAGCGTGCCCTGCGCGCGACCCACAAAGAGTTCGTGATCGAGCCCAACGAGAGGAGAGAATTGTAGGCACCGTACCGCTAGTTTATAGAGTGCGCGACAATCTCTAATTGGGTCAAAGGGCTCTACATGCGCGCCAGGGGCGAACGCGACAGCGAGTGGCAACGCCATTCCTGGTTTAACGCCAGCATGAATCGCCGACGCGCAGCATCGTGATACCACAAGGTGGTTCGCGAGAGTGCTCGTCAGGAGCACCGCGCTCGGTTTATCCAAACCTCTGAACTTTAAACTTCTCTTCGTGATCTGTATCGACCACTCGGGGAAGTACGCGCAGAGATAACGTCTCTCTCTCTTCATAATCGTTCTCTAAGCTGATCGCCCACGATGAGTGTGGGGTAGCGCCGCCCTTATTTCGTTCGAGCGTTAGGCTCCACTTCGGATGAATATCTGATGAGGGGATAGGGGAGAGTGTCCACTTAGTCGCGCTACTACTCGGCATAGAGAGATCGCGGAGGGAGCGGAGAAGGATCGCGGTTGTTTGGTTGGTGTGCGCTCGTAGCGATAGCCTGCGAGTCATCATGAGGGAGATTCGGGGACAGTCGGCGATAACGAGTTTAATAAGGGGAGACCTGAGCGCTGTTTCGATCGCCCACAGCGTTAGCTTATCGTTAGGTGGATCGATAAAGAGACAGGAGGAGAGGACTCGCTGTGGGATAGCGAAGGGGGTTGGCCACGAACGCCGCCCTATCCACGCTATAAAGAATGGCGGTGCTCCTGATGAGGATCGATCCCACGCGCTCGTTGGAGAAGCATAGTAGGCATCGATAGCGTTACGCGCCAGCAGGGTTGGAAGCGCGACAGAGAGAGGAGTATTTCGCGATGGGTCGCTGTAGTAGAATTCGTGGAGAGCTCCTTGGGAGAGCCCTCCAGTAGAGAGCGAGTCATCTAGCTCTGGGAGGTTAAAAGGGATGACTCCAGTAGGGGGAAGCTGGGCTCGCTGTGAACACGTTCTCCACAAGTTATCCACAGGTGTGGATTCCCCGTTCCATACTAGCCCCTGGGTAATAAGTTCATGAATACTACGCGTAAGGCCTTTGACGGTCGAGCTCGGGGACTCAGAGGTATTTGCTAACTCACTGAAAATACTGCTATATAGGATCGTTTTCATAAAGACTCCCGTAACAACCGTAGTCTATTCTAGTATATTTCTATACTAGAAATAAATGCTGAAGTTGAGGAAAAGGGTTCAAAAAGTTCGTGATAGGGGTGTGGATAAGTTGTGGAATGCCATCCTGGGGGTCTCTTACTTCTACCCTGCAAGGAGAGTAGCTTGAGGTATGCCCTCCTTGGTCAACTATCCTGTGCGGAGATACTCTACGCATGAGACCCAGCTTCAAGAGTACGGCGCACCCGCTGCCGCTGTTCTCCCGGTCGACGTGCTCCCCTTGCCAGAGGAGCTCCGCCTTGCTTCCATCTTTTGGAGTGACCCAGAGTGCTAGGACTTCAAGGCGCGGTATGTAGGAGCTCGGGTTCTGCTCATCATGAAGTCTTGCAACAATCTCTTTCCGGAGGATGGGTGCAACGATACTGCTGAGTCATAGAAGCTCGTCTACAATACCACTTGCAGTGGAGAAATCGCCCGATGCGTCAAGCAGATCTTGCTGCTGGTTGGGGAGTATGCTCCGGTGTTCGCGAAGATCCTCTTTTCTCTGTCATGCAGGGGCATAAGCTTTATTGCACCCTACTGTCCGCATGGTATCCTCCAACCGATACAATTTCCCTGGGTAAAAGGACGTTCCCACTATGAAGAAGCAGCTCGGAATCACGTTGTTCGTGATCTTTTTTCTTACCGCCGTCCTCGCTGTTATTAAGGTGACTCAGATCAGCAGAGCTATCGCTGAGCACGCACGATTCTCGCCTCCTCCAGAAGCGGTCACGACAACTAAGGTAACCAAGGCAGAGTGGCGCGAGAGTTTTGATACGGTTGGAACTTTTGTGTCTATGCAGGGCGCAACTTTGAGCGCTAAGGAATCGGGCAACGTTGTTGCGGTCCGATTCGAGTCGGGGGCAAAGGTTAAGGCAGGGGATGTTCTTCTTGAGATAGACGCTTCAGTTGAAGAGGCAAATCTCCGAGGTGCGAAAGCGCGTTTAGACCTTGCCCGCCAAAGCCTAGAGCGCGCGCAGAAGTTACGAGGACAGAGCGCGCTAGCGCTCGCTACCCTTGAGGATGCTCAATCAAAGGTCCGACAGGGTGAGGCCGATGTTCAATCCATTCAAGCTGCTATTGAGCGCAAAACTATCGTGGCCCCATTTGATGGCCGCGCGGGCATCAGAACTGTTAACGTGGGAAGCTTCGTCCATGCGGGTGATCCGCTCGTGCCACTGTACTCGCTCAATCCGATCTACTTTAATTTTTCAGTGCCGCAGCAGCTGGCGCCCCAACTCACCACAAAGACCCAGGCTACCGTTCGCGTTGATGCTTTTCCTAATCGACAATTCACCGGAGAGGTGACGGCGATTAATCCCAACATCGACGAGGCGCTGCGCACTATTGTGGTGCAGACAACGGTTGGAAATTCGCAGGAGGAGATCCTACCAGGGATGTTCGGCTCGGTGCATCTCGATATCGGCGAAGAGGAGTCCTTACATATTATTCCCTCTCTCTGCGTCACCTATGCCCCGTACGGCAACTCGGTCTATGTTGTCGAGCGCTCAAAGGGAGCTGATGGCAAGGAGCGTACTACAGTGCGCCAACAGATCGTGCAGCTTGGTCGAGCTCGAGGTGACTATGTATCAGTAGTGAAGGGTCTCAATGAAGGTGATGAGATCGTGTCGACCGGAGCCTTTAAATTGCGACCAGGCGCCTCTATTCAGATCAAGGAGCAGGGAACTCCTCCGCTCTCTCTCAATCCTGAGGTTGAGAACACCTAACCAGAGGCGATCCTATGAAGTTTACAGACCTCTTTATTAAACGACCGGTTCTAGCCATCTGCTTGAACCTGATGATTCTCATCGGAGGCTATACTGCGATTGAGAAGCTCAATGTTCAGCAGTACCCAAAGAGCGACATGTCCGTTGTTACCGTTAAGACGGCGTATATTGGAGCACCCGCAGAGCTTGTGCGGGGGTACATCTCTACCCCCCTTGAGCGAGTGATAGCGAGCGCAGATGGCATCGATTACATTGAGTCTGCAAGCAAGCAGGGATTAAGCGAGATTACGGCACACCTTCGACTTAACTATGACGTAAACGCAGCGCTTACCCAGATTCAATCAAAAGTTGCGCAGGTCCGAAATGACCTCCCTCCAGAAGCAGAGGTTCCTATCATAAATGTTGAGAGCAGCGATAATCGCTTTGCATCGATGTATATCGGCTTCTCCGCAAAGGACATGACGCCGAACCAGATTACCGATTACCTGACTCGAGTGGTGCAGCCGCAGATTACCGCCGTGTCGGGCGTGCAGCGTGCCGACATCCTTGGGGGGCGCGTGTTCGCAATGCGAATCTGGCTCAATCCAGATAAGATGGCAGCACTTGGTTTAAGTGCTACCGAGGTACGAGAGGCGCTCGCGAGTAACAACTTTCTCTCAGCGGTAGGCAGCACCAAAGGTTCCTTAGAAGCGGTCTCGTTGATTGCAAATACCGACCTAAAAACTCCCGAGGAATTCAAAAAGCTTGTTGTTCGGCACAAAGGTAACCAGATCGTACGGCTTGAAGAGATCGCGGAGGTAACGCTTGGCGCAGAGAGTTACGATGAGGATGTTCGTTTTAATGGTCAGGCGGCTATCTTCATGGGAGTGTGGGTTCTCCCCAATGCCAACTCGCTCGACGTTATTGACCGCGTCAGAAAAGTGATGCCGCAAATAGAGGAGAATCTTCCATCTGGAGCGCAGATATTTATTCCGTACGATGCTACGAAGTACATCCGCGACGCGCTCCACGAGGTTTTAAAAACCTTGACCGAAACTATCGGCATAGTAGTTCTTGTTATCTTCTTCTTTATCGGTTCTCTCCGAGCGGTGTTTGTACCAGTCGTCGCTATTCCGCTCTCACTCGTTGGTGCCGCGATCGGTATGCTAGCACTCGGGTTTACGATAAATCTTCTCACCCTTCTCGCAATCGTGCTTGCTGTTGGTCTTGTTGTCGACGATGCAATCGTGATGCTTGAGAACGTCGAGCGACATGTGAATGAAGGGATGGACCCGGTACCGGCTGCATTGTTAGCAGCGAGAGAGCTAGTTGGACCTACGATAGCGATGACGGTAACGCTCGCGGCTGTCTATGCACCGATCGGCATTCAGGGTGGGCTTACAGGGGCACTCTTTAAGGAGTTCGCCTTTACCCTCGCGGGCGCCGTTGTTGTGTCAGGGCTGGTGGCGCTTACCCTATCGCCGATGATGTCATCGCGCCTCGTAAGAAGGTCTCATACTCAGAGCGCCTTTAAGCAAAAAGTCGACGCAAATCTTGATGGATTGAGAGCCAAGTATGAAGAGTGGTTGCGAGTCGTACTTCGCTATCGAACATCAGTAGTGGTGGGTGCGATCTGGATCTCGCTCCTGATTGTACCCTTTTATCTCTTCGCCATGAAGGAGCTCGCGCCAAGAGAGGACCAGGGGGTACTTTTTGGAATTGTACAAGGCCCCCCTAATGCGACGATTGAGCAGATGAGTGTGTCTACGGACGCCGTCTTCAAGGCGTATTCATCCTTTCCAGAGTATCGAGGTGCGTTTCAATTAACGAGCCCAGGTGGAGGATTTTCAGGTCTCGTCACAAAGCCGTGGGCAGAGCGCTCCCGCTCGATATTTCAGATGGAGCCTGAGCTCTGGGGAAAGGTGTCGCAGATTCCAGGTGCGCGAGTGATTGTAACAACCAAGCCGGCACTACCTGGGGGGAGCGACTTCCCAATCGAATTCATCATATCCTCAACGGCTGAGCCGCGTGAGCTTGTGACGTACGCGAACCAGCTTGTGGGTACAGCCTTCCAGAGTGGCAAATATATGTTCGCTGATGCGGACCTTAAATTTGACATCCCGCAAGCTGAGATCGATATTAATCGAGACAAAGCGAATGCGATGGGGTTGTCACTCGCAAGTATCGGGCAGGATCTCTCGCTCTTTCTTGGCGGAAACTATGTTAATCGCTTCTCTATCCAGGGTCGAAGTTACAAGGTAATTCCTCAAGTGCAGCGAGGTGATCGGTTGACCCCTGAACAGCTCCTTGAACTCCATATTGGTGGACCACAAGGTAAGCTCATTCCGTTGGCAACAGTGGCATCTCTGAAAAGCACCACAGAGCCGAGGCAACTTAATCGCTTTCAACAGCTCAATTCAGCGAAGATTCAGGGCGCCATCGTTCCCGGAGTGACAATAGATGAGGGGCTCAAAGTTCTTGAGGACAAAGCTAAAGAGATCCTTCCTAGCGGTTATGTTGTTGATTATGCCGGCGAGTCGCGGCAGCTCCGGAAAGAGGGCAACTCAATGACCAGCACCCTCGTGTTGGCTCTCGTTGTAATCTTCCTTGTCTTGGCGGCGCAGTTTGAGAGCTTCGTTGATCCGCTGATCATTCTCGCGGGCTCGGTACCATTGGCGCTCGCCGGAGCGCTCCTCTTCGTATTTCTCGGCTTTACCTCCCTGAATATCTATTCGCAGGTCGGTCTTGTTACCCTCGTGGGATTAGTAGCTAAGAATGGAATACTGATCGTTGAGTTTGCAAACCGATTGCAAGAGGAGGGGGTAGAGCGTTTCGAGGCGGCGATTCAAGCTGCAACAACCCGACTTCGCCCGGTGTTGATGACTACGGTAGCAACGGTCGTTGGCCATTTCCCTCTCGTCATAGCCACCGGTCCCGGAGGGGGAGCCCGTAACAGTATCGGTATCATGCTGGTGAGTGGGATGATCCTCGGAACTATGTTCACGCTCTTTGCCGTTCCGGTGTTCTATACCCTGGTCGGAGGGCGCTCGAAGAGGGCGCTCACCACGAGCAGCGGCATTACGCGGATCTCAAGCAACACTTCGGGAGGAGTGGCGCGCGTAGCTGGTTAGATCCGATCGGCGATCTGCCCCGCAGTATGAGCCGACCACACGTACACGAGGAGAGATTTCGATATTCAAGAGGGCATGTGGCACTCCCTGTGATGGGCGATTGAGAGCGGATGAGCAGGAGCACTACGATGACTCAACCAACGGAGTGTCATCGCTCCCTGTCTGCGACCTGAGACCTATCCTTCGAGGCGGTCCCCTAAGCCCTCACACCTCACCACAGTGATATCATTGTGAGACGTCATAGAGCTAATTCCGCGATGTTGACGAATAGTCGCCTCAATTGGTCCGAGCGTAGATGCTGTAATTCTCCCCAGCAGAACTATTGAGTGAGGGCTCTGTACGTTCTCTGCGAGGTGTGACACCTCGGCTGAAAGGAACGGATCGTCGACGTGCCCAATAACGTAATCGAGGGTGTTTTGAGAGCTATCAAGTATTGGAGTAAGAGTGCGTTGGGGAATGTTCTGAGCGAGATTAAACGCAGTAATGAGGGCTTCTGAGGGCTCTAGTCCTTCAGGCATCAAGGGGCGTAACTTTCCGGTGATAGCTGGTCGTATCCAACCGAGCAAACCCTGATGGGCGAGATCTGCAAAGAGTGGGCGATACTCGTCTTCATTGTAGCTTACAGCGTAGAGGGTTGCTCCATGTCGCCCCTCGTCACGCAACAGCTGTACCAGAGAGGCAAGAGGGCTATCAGTGAGGCTTTGTGTTAAGAGAAGAATGTTTGTAGCTGGCTCATTCTTTAGCTCCTTGCTGAGAAGATCTCTGAGAGGAGTGTCGTGCGGAGAGCCGGGTAGCTTCGCCGAGCCGACGCTGGTGATAGAACTCCAACAAGACAAGTATACGACCGCGCGCTTCGATAGGGAGATATCCTGGTATAATTTCCAGAGTAGCTCAGCCATTGGGGTCTCTACCTCACCGAGCAGTGATGCGAGCGCGTGGGCTTGAGCTGCGCTGTACGGAAGCATAGTCGGGGTGGCATGCCGATGAGCTTCCGTAAGTCGAGAGATATAATAATCGCGCCAAAGTGTGCTTTGCTCAAGCAGAGAATGCACGGAGATCTCCTGTCGGATCACATCAAGGCGCTTTGTCTCTCTATTAATGATATCCCCATCATTCAAAGGTGTGATTGAAGTGGAGAACCCAAGCTCCTTGCTGGAGCAACAACGTGTTGCTCCAAGGTTTATTCCATAGCGAGT
>JALRCK010000079.1 GCA_023262305.1 Deltaproteobacteria bacterium | reverse complement strand
ACAGAGTGTCTCACGATTAGGCGGCTCATATCGGCTGTTGATCGGAGATCTGTGTGCATCGAATGGTCCCTCTACCTCTGTGACTCCACGCATGCCTGATTTTCGGGCAAGGAGGTAGAATTATGACCGACACCACATGGATGAAACAACGAGTTCCTTGCAGCGTCGTTCTCGGATGTGAGGACGATACCGACCCATGCTGCCCTGTTACGGCAAACACAGACTCATGGTTCGGAGGAGCGGTGCTCTCAGACCGCGCCGCCGCGATGACGTGGGACCTCTGCAAAGGCAGAGATATATCGCGGAAGGATCTGCCTGCGGAGGCAATGGTAGCGGTTGTCCGGCAGCTACTAGCCTAGCGGAAAACAAGAGAGTGTGAGCTGGAATAACGAGCAAGGAAGGTAGTCATGGCAATTAGCATTGGAAGTAACATCACATCACTCCAGGCGCAGCGGCGCTTGGACATCACGGGCACCAAGCTGAGTCAAGCTTTTAACAAGCTGAGCTCCGGCTATCGTATCAATCGCGGCGCCGATGACGCTGCTGGCTTGGCGATCGCAGAGTCGTTGAAGGCGCAGTCACGAATCGCTGGACAAGCGCTTCGTAACACGAACGACGGTATCTCAACGATAGCGATCGCCGACGGCGCGCTTGGTGAGGTTGGTAACATCCTCTCGCGTCTTGCCGAGCTTGCATCGCAAGCAGCCAACGGTACGCTGAGCACAACGCAGCGCTCCGTGGTGTCGAACGAGTTTGTGGCGTTGAGCTCAGAAATTGAGCGTATTGCGTCTGTGACGGAGTTTAACGGGATTAAGCTTCTGTCGGGCTCTAGCAATATCGTTATTCAGGTAGGAACGGGATCTTCCAGTTCTTCGCAGATCGGGTACACTAACCAGCTCGCGACATTGAAAGGAATAGGCCTCAGTGGAGATTTCACGGGTGCTCTGACCTACTCGATCAATGGAGCGAGTGACGCAGCAGCAGCGACGGCCGCACGGCTTGCGCTTGACGCTGTGTACGCGGCTATTTACTCGGTCGGAGCCTCCCGAGGAATTCTTGGCGGAGTTGAGTCGAGACTTTCGACCGCGATAGCGAATCTGGGAGTAGCTCGAGAGAACCTCGTTGCTGCAGAGAGCCGAATTCGAGACGTGGACGTAGCTGAGGAAGCTGCGAACCTGACTCGATTGAACATCCTGCAACAGGCTGGTACGGCGGTTCTCGCGCAAGCGAATCAGCTGCCAAGCTTGGCGCTTCAGCTCCTGCGATAAACAGAGCGGGATAGATCCTCTAGGTAATATGACCCACCGGAGCGGCGAGCTTCGGTGGGTTTTTTGTTTTTGGATGTGCTGCGTCCTCGCGGACCGGGTTTGGTTGGGCGTGCCCTTAGGTTACGAGTGAACGAGCTCTTTGATGCCCATAAACACCGCGCGAGATGGCATGATAGAGGCTCATAAATATAGTTTTTACCGCCAAGGATACAAAGCTAGCTCGTAACGTAATGCCCCTGGGGGCATGGCAGATTAGAACGCCAAGGCCTTTTCCTCTCGGAGCGGCAGACGCATCACCGGACCGCAGGGACGCCTTGCCTCCATGTGTTTATATGCATGCGAAGCGGCACGCAAAAAAAATAATTCGAGCATGAGATTTTGTAGTCAAGAAAATATCCAACCCTACCGAAACTACCTGTGGAGCGAGAGTAGTAGCGCTTCGAGAAGTAACGTAGTGCAGAAGTAAATTGCAGTTGCAGTTCACAGAAGTCCTCAAGTAGTTCTCGGTAATCGCACTCTCACACACGACCAGGTTTGTAACTAAGCCGCATGGCTATTGACATCCCCTAGGCAGTGCACGGTGAGATCTCTACTTTCCATCCCTCTTCACCTCGTTTGTTGTGCGGTATGCAGACCGCGCGACGGTGTGGTGGCGTGTCGGTGCTTCTCGCGAGAGGGGCGCAAACCGGGAGCCCAAAAGGAGTTGGGCCCTATAGTAACTAGCAAGGAAGGTAGTCATGGCAATTAGCATTGGAAGTAACATCACATCACTCCAGGCGCAGCGGCGCTTGGACATCACGGGCACCAAGCTGAGTCAAGCGTTCAACAAGCTCAGCTCCGGATATCGTATCAATCGCGGCGCCGATGATGCTGCCGGCTTGGCGATCGCAGAGTCGCTGAAGGCGCAGTCACGAATCGCTGGACAAGCGCTTCGTAACACGAACGACGGTATCTCAACGATAGCGATCGCCGACGGCGCGCTTGGTGAGGTTGGTAACATCCTCTCGCGTCTTGCCGAGCTTGCATCGCAAGCAGCCAACGGTACGCTGAGCACAACGCAGCGCTCCGTGGTGTCGAACGAGTTTGTGGCGTTGAGCTCAGAAATTGAGCGTATTGCGTCTGTGACGGAGTTTAACGGGATTAAGCTTCTGTCGGGCTCTAGCAATATCGTTATTCAGGTAGGAACGGGATCTTCCAGTTCTTCGCAGATCGGGTACACTAACCAGCTCGCGACATTGAAAGGAATAGGCCTCAGTGGAGATTTCACGGGTGCTCTGACCTACTCGATTAATGGAGCGAGTGACGCAGCAGCAGCGACGGCCGCACGGCTTGCGCTTGACGCTGTGTACGCGGCTATTTACTCGGTCGGAGCCTCCCGAGGAATTCTTGGCGGAGTTGAGTCGAGACTTTCGACCGTGATAGCGAATCTGGGAGTAGCTCGAGAGAACCTCGTTGCTGCAGAGAGCCGAATTCGAGACGTGGACGTAGCTGAGGAAGCTGCGAACCTGACTCGATTGAACATCCTGCAACAGGCTGGTACGGCGGTTCTCGCGCAAGCGAATCAGCTGCCAAGCTTGGCGCTTCAGCTCCTAAGGTAAGATCGGTACATTTTAATGATCGTTCGTTTGTAGGTAGGGGTACTAATGTCGATTAGTGTCGGAAGTAATGTAGTTGCTCTGCAAGCTCAACGCCGCTTGGACGGAACCGGGAGTAAGCTGAGTGAGTCCTTCAATAAGTTGAGTTCGGGCTATCGGATCAACTCCGGAGCCGATGACGCCGCGGGGCTCGCAATTGCTGAATCGTTGAGGGCGCAGTCCCGTATTGCGGGTCAGGCAATTCGTAATACAAATGATGGCATCTCTACCTTGGCTATCGCCGATGGCGCGCTCGGGGAGGTGAGCAACATTTTGAGCCGGCTGGCGGAGCTTGCCTCTCAGGCGGCGAACGGCACCTTGAGTAGCTCGCAACGGTCGGTTGTGTCGAATGAGTTCGTGGCTTTGAGCTCAGAGATAGAGCGAATCGCGTCGGTGACTGAGTTTAACGGAATTAAGCTCCTCTCCGGGCAAAGCTCAATTACCATCCAGGTTGGTACGGGATCGGATACGGGCTCGCGAGTTGCTTACATTAATCAGCTGGCAACGTTGCAGGGGATCGGCCTTGGAAACGCTACAGGCGCTCTGACCTACTCGGTGCATGGTGCCTCCGACGCGGCCGCGGCCTCCGCGGCGCGCTTGGCTCTCGACGCGGTGTACTCGGCGATCTATTCGGTGGGCGCGGCCCGAGGAGCTCTTGGGGGAGTAGAGTCACGACTCTCGACAGCAATAGCGAAACTGGGTGTAGCAAAAGAGAATCTTACCGCGTCAGAGAGCCGCATTCGGGACGTTGATGTCGCTGATGAAGCAGCTAATTTGACCCGACTCAATATCCTGCAAAACGCGGGAACAGCTGTGTTAGCTCAGGCCAACCAGTTGCCAAACCTTGCGCTGCAGTTGCTGAGACTTTAAGGAAAAGGGAGGGCGCGTAGCCCTCCCTCGCCTGAATGGGGGTCGCAGATACTGCCGCTTGGCGGCCAAAAAATCACTCGTTACCCGGTCTCCCTGGTCATATCGGACCTGTCAAGGCTATTGAAATAACAATCTTTTTTATTCAAAGCCCGTTTGAATAATTATCCTCATACGTCCCCTAAACTTCCAGCATCGAAATACCATACCGACTATCCCGATAGTCAGCCGTTAAAGACCAAGTCGGTATTCCCCACAAGAAGGAGTTCTTCCCAGGGACGCAGTGTTGTAGACCTCGCCGTTGCGTTTGCGCTAACTCGTTTCAGCGCGACGAACGTTGGAGAGATGAGAGACTATGCTTCGAAACCGAATGAGGTTTTTTCAGCTCCTGGTTATCGTGTTCCTGGCGATCATAGCGCCGGTGCATGGAGCTTGTGGAGCAGATGGGAAGATTTACGTTATCAGGGAGCCTGATGGCGTTATCCGATTTACCACGAAGCCCCCGCCAGAGGGCGAGCAAGCGGAGATCTTCACGGCTCGTTCAAATGGATTTACCTATCATCGCAAACCGAGGTCTAAGGGGAGCCGAAAGCTCTATTCGGCATCACTTTACGAGCGGGCCATCTACGAAGCTGCTCGACGATATAGGGTTGACCCTAATCTGATCAAAGCGGTCATTCATGTAGAGTCTGGATTTAATCCGCGGGCGGTTTCACCGAAGGGGGCACGGGGCTTGATGCAGCTTATGCCGGGTACTGCTCGAATGCTTGGAGTGCGGAATGCTTTTGTACCGGAGCTCAACATCCATGGAGGAACGTTGTACCTCGCACGCCTCCTTAAGCGTTATGGCAACGAGGCTCACGCGCTGGCTGCCTACAATGCTGGAGACGTTCCGGTTCAGCGTTATGGAGGCATTCCCCCATATTCTGAGACACAGGAGTATGTAAGGCGTGTACTGCACCTGAAAAAGCAGTATACTGCTTACGCTCATGGCTAACTGGTACAAACGAATTCCGAATTGGCTGACCTTCTTGCGGCTCGTGCTCATACCGGTCTTTGTCGCCGTGCTCATAGAGCCTACACGCAATTCCCTCAACATCGCCGCGATTATATTCGTCTTTGCAGCCCTTACAGATTACGCCGATGGCTATATCGCTCGTAAGTACAAAGCGATTAGCGATTTCGGCAAGCTTTTTGACCCTTTGGCTGACAAGATCTTGGTCATGGCAGCGTTGGTAATGCTCGTTGCGTTGCGCGACGACAACTGTGTGTCGTTTGTGCCAGGATGGATGGTTGCGCTTATCCTGGCGCGTGAGCTTTGGATTACTGGATTGCGGGCTTTTGCCGCCAAGGATGGCACCATAGTAGCGGCAAAATCGGGGGGTAAAGTGAAGAGCGCCCTTCAGATGATAGCGATACTGGCCCTTCTTCTGTACGACTACTCCTTTAGCTTCTTAGGCTACCGCGTTACTGCGCAGTTCGTTGGGCTTAACATTCTGATAGTTTCGCTTGCCTTCTCATACCTCTCAGCGATCGACTATTCGCTCGCTATCCTTATGCCTCATCACGGAACTCTCGCAGAGATCACGAAGCGAATCAGTTCTTCCGTTTTAGCGAGTGGAGAGGGGGAAGAGGAGAAGACCGACGATCCTGCCTCTGAGGATGTTGTTGCAGAGGATTTAAATACTACCCGGTCAGATCCACCCCGGTCAGAAGGGTAGTCCAGCCCTCTTTGGGGAGCTCCTGTAAGTGGAGTGTGCCCCCGTTGCGCAGCCCCTCTAGAAATCCTCAAAACTGGGTAGTGCTTTCTTGTTTTAAGAGTGTTAAACCTAGCATTGCCCGGACCCTAGGCGCTCAAAAGGCGTTTTGAGTCGGTTTGGGAAACAAGTCGGCCGGTCAGCCGCCGACTATCCTTTCAATCTGTTTAGTTTTGAGCGATAGCAGTTGCGATGCGAGTTGAGCGTTTAGACATCTTCGGTTTCAAGTCATTCATGGAACGCCTGGTTCTCCCGCTAGAGTCGGGGATAACTGGGGTTGTTGGACCGAACGGATGTGGAAAGTCGAACATCATCGATGCTCTTCGATGGGTTCTCGGGGAGACTCGCGCATCTTCGCTTCGAGGGGACACTCTTGAGGACGTTATATTCAATGGAACTGACTCGTTTCGTCCTTTGGGCCTCGCTGAGGTATCGGTTGTTATTCGTGCCGATAAGGAGACCCTCTTTCAAGATCTCGTCGGGTACTATCAAGAGACTGAGTGCGCCGAACCAGTAACGGTAGCTGATAACCAAGAAGCTGTCGTCAGTGATGCTCCGATGCCGACGCTAGGCTCTGCTCCTGAGAATACTGACGAGATCGAGACTTCGGCTGAGATAGAAGCTGCTTCAGAGGCTGATGGCGATGCAGTCGGGAAGGAATTAGCTCCAGAAGCTAGCTCTTGCGAGGCATCCGCCATTTCTCAGGTTGGAATGTCTCAGGATGGGACCGCAAAAGTTGAGGTCGCCGGAGAGGTTGTCTCAGGGGACCTTCTGTCAGATATCAGAGCCTCTCTCTCAAAGTATGCATGGCTTCAGTCAGTAAGTGAGGTTCAGGTTACTCGCCGGTTGTATAGAAGTGGGGAGTCCGAGTTCTTCCTGAACAAGGTGCCATGTCGCCTCAAGGACATCAAAGAGTTTTTCCGCGTTGTTGGTCTTGCGGCCCGTGGCTACACGATTATTGCGCAGGGCGAGATCGGTCGAATCATAACCGCAAAGCCTGATGATCGCCGTATAGTGATCGAAGAGGCTGCCCACATCGCAGGTTTCCGAGAGCACATGAACGCTGTGAGCAAGCGCGTTGAGGACACGCAGGCTCAGATCGTTCGTATGGATGATGTTATCAAAGAAGTTACCCGCCAGGTTGGAAGCTTGAAGCGGCAAGCTGCTCGAGCAGTTGCTCGCGCAGAGATCAAAGAGGAGCTCAAGGTCGCTGAGCGCGAGTTGTATGGCGATACGCTCTTGCGGCTCCTCAAGCGAGTGGGTGACAGCGCAGCGAAATCTCAACAGCTTGAGCACGACGAGCAGGTCGCACAGGGGGCTCTTGAGGAGGCTCGTCGTGTCGAGCAGGAGTCTCGTGACGAGGGGAATCGGTTCGACGCGGAGGTTGAGCTCTACCGAACCCAAGCTGAGCAACTGAAAGATGAGCTCAACCGGCGGCAGCGTGAGGTGAACATCCGCGAGTCCCGCTTGAGGGAGTTAAACTCAGTTGTGCATGCTCGCACGAACGAGATCACTAGGCTCGAAGAGCGCAAGAATACGCTTCTTGCGCGACGCCAAGAGTCACAGAACGCCCTTGCAAACCTTGAGGGGCAGGCAAGCGAGATTGAACAGGGACTCGCTTCGCTCGATCTCTCTGGAGAGGAGGAGCTTCAGTCTCTCTCCCAAGAGATCACGCAACTAAGAGAGACCCAGCGCAACCAAGAGCGCACTATCCGTGAGCTTCGAGACAAGTTGGTATCGGCACAGAGCCGACGCGAAGCGCTTCAGGCTCAGCTCACGGCTGCCTCTCCCCTTACGCAGCTTAAGCGCGCGCTCGGTGGTGAGTTCAAGATGCCAGCTGAGGTGACGGGAGACTTCAAGCTCTTGGTTGATGGAATCACAGTCTCTGATCGATACGCTAAGAGCCTTCAAGCGGTTCTCGCTGAGCGTGCGTCGTTCCTCGTCGTTGATGACGTGTCGAAGGTGGCACAAAGTTTCCAAGAGATGGTTCTCAAGGCAGATCCTCAAAACAAGAAGGGGATAGGGCTTGGCCTCTTCGCTCAGGTGCCGGCTGGATCCTCCGCAGCCGCCACCGTTACTCCCGTTGAGGGAGTTGCTCCTATCCTGAGTCACATTGAGACAGCTGATTGGAGCAAGGGGCTCGTAGAGAGACTCCTCTCAAATGTTTGGGTCGCCCAAGACCTCGACGCTGCAATTAAGTTCTCAGAGGCCCAAAGCGCCTCAGGGGAGCCTCCCCTTGATCTTGTTGTTGTCACCGAGTCGGGCGATCTCCTCTCTCCGTGGAGCTTCTATAGCCTGCGCCATGAAGGTGGAATTATCCAGGTCAAGAACAAGGTGGACGAGGCGACCCGGGTTATTGATGAAAACCAAGGAGCCTACGATTCGATTGCGGCCGATAGAGATGCCACTGTCGCTCGGTTGAATGAATGTGAGAAGCGCCATCAAGAGCTGGTTCGATCAATTCAGCAAGCTCAAGCTAAGCTTCGCGAGTTCTCTAACCGTCAAGGCGAGATCCGTGGTCGGTTGCAGAGCGAGGCAAAGATGCTTAATCAGCTCGATGCTGACGTGCAGCGAATTGAGCCGCAGGCTCAGGAGGTTCGCACTCAGATCACAGCTCTTGAGCGGGCGGTGGCTGAGCTGACAGAGGAGATCTCGCAGCTTAAACAACAGGACAACTCTGAGACTGAAGCTGCATACCAAGAGGTAACGGCGAATCTTCGGGCTGTCGAGGAGAAGCGTCGCGGCGTTCGCGACAACATTACAAAGCTCCTCAGGGATCTTGAGTTCAAGCGACAGGGTTATGAGGCTGCCCGAGATAGATTGGTTCGGGAGCGCATGGCCGGTGAACGCATTAAAGGAG
>JALRCK010000798.1 GCA_023262305.1 Deltaproteobacteria bacterium | reverse complement strand
TCCTGGTAGGCGCCGACCATGAAGATGGCGAGGTAGTAGGGCTCGCCTTCCTTGAGCGGGTGGAGGTCGAGCACGTCCTTCACGTCGCGCAGGTCGATGAAGCGGTAGATCTTGCCGTCGCTGTCGCAGGTGATGTCGGCGAGGATCGCCTGACGCGACGGCGCCTCCGCGAGGCGGTGGATCGGCATGACCGGGAAGAGCTGCTTGACGGCCCAGCTGTCGGGCGCGCTCTGGAACACCGAGAAGTTGCAGAAGTAGGTGTCCGCGAGCGCCTTCTCCAACCCCTCGAGCTCGTCCGGCACGTAGGACTGCTGGCGCGAGACGTGGAGGATGCGGTGACAGGCCTGCCAGAACAGCCGTTCGGCCCGCGCCCGGTGCTCCAGGGTGAGGTTGCCGACATTGAAGAGGGTGAGGGCCTCCTCCTTGGCGGCGAGCGCGTCGTGGTAGGCCTCCTGAAAGGTCTTGCGGCTGATGCTGTCGCAGACCTGGTGCAGCTCCTGGAGGCAC
>JALRCK010000797.1 GCA_023262305.1 Deltaproteobacteria bacterium | reverse complement strand
ATCGGTGCCGACGCTGAGCAGGTTCAGCGTTCGCGGCATCATCGCGAACGTGCCGAACGCCAGCAGCACGAAGGGCAGGGCCGCGACGATCGGCGTGTAGCCCGCGACATCGAGACCGCCCATCATCCAGCGGATCGCGCGCAGGGCCTCGGCAAAGTCGGCGATGTATTGCACGAACAGGATCAACGCCGAGAAGAACGCGTTGAGCGTGACACCTGCGAGCAGCAGCACGTTGGTCGACAGTCCGCGCCGTTGTGACACCGCCAGCGCGTAGACGAGCGCGGTGGCCACGATCGATCCGCCGAAGCTGGCGAGCGGGATCGACGTCACTCCCAGCAATCCGAACTCAAGGCGCATGGTCACCGCCAGCATGGCGCCCAGCGACGCCCCGGCCGACACCCCTAGCGTGAATGGCGTCGCGAGAGGGTTTCTCAGCAGCGCCTGGAGGACGACGCCGGCAGCGGCAAGGGTCGCGCCCGCCAGGGCGCCGGCCAGCACCCTGGGCAGCC
>JALRCK010000796.1 GCA_023262305.1 Deltaproteobacteria bacterium | reverse complement strand
TTCCACGGCAGGGCATTCTGCCCCGTGTTGGGGTTGGGAATCTTCTGCCCCGCCACGATGTCCACATACCGGGTGAGGAACACGCGGCTCACGCTGCGCTTTGCCATCGTCTTGACAAAGGTGTTCTTGATCTTGGCGAAGGTTCCTGACTGCGCGATGGCATCATCGTCCTTGACGATCTTGGGGGTCTTGCACAGGAAGAAGGAGTCGAAGCCGGGGAACGCCTCGGGGTGGCACACAATCGCACCTTCCTTGTAGCCCTGCACCGCAGCCTTATGACGCGGCGAATCACCCGCATCAATATTGTAGTTGGAAGCCTTCAACTCCCTGCGCTCCTCGTTGGACAGGCAGAAGTTGATGAACTCGTTGATGTGGAGAGTGTGTCCTGCGACATACATCCCAACGATGCGGGCGTTCAACTTGGTACGCATCGACTCCATCATCCCGGCAATGGCGATGTTGGAAACGCATTGGCCGAAGTAGTCCTCCATGTTGAAACGGTATGCCGTGCC
>JALRCK010000795.1 GCA_023262305.1 Deltaproteobacteria bacterium | reverse complement strand
GCCTTTCACCCTGCTGGGCTGCACCCAGGCCGGACAGCTGCTGGGCGAACCGCAGGCGCCACTGCCACTGCCCTCGGGGATCACGGTGGCCTTCAACCAGCGGGCTGATACCAGCTACCGCAGCCCGATCAGCGGCGAGCAGCGCCGCGGCGGCGAGGTACGGGTTGGCCGAGCCGTCCACGGCGCGGATCTCGATGCGCCCGGGCGCCGGGATGCGGATCGCCTGGGTGCGGTTGTTCATGCCGTAGGTGGCGTAGGCCGGGGCCCAGGTGGCGCCCGAGGTGGGGGCGCCGACGCCCATCCGCTTGTACGAGTTGACGGTCGGGGCGAACAGGGCGGTCAGGCCCTCCATGTCGCCGATGATGCCGCCGAGGAAGCTGTAGGCGAGCTTCGAGAGGCCGAGGCCGCGCGGGTCCTTCGGGTCCTCGAAGAGGTTCTTCTTGCCGGTCTTGTCCCACAGCGAGATGTGCAGGTGGCCGCCGTTGCCGGTCAGGTTCCAGAACGGCTTCGGC
>JALRCK010000794.1 GCA_023262305.1 Deltaproteobacteria bacterium | reverse complement strand
AGCCGCTCGACCGATTCGCGCCCTCTTCCTCCCGTTCTACGCCCGGCCGCGCATCGGAGGTAGGCAAAGGCGCGTTGCGCCGCGCTCCTGGCGCGGTGGGGCGGCGAGTGCTGCTGGCCGACTCCACGGAGGCATTCACCTTCACGCGCCGCAACGAGCTTCTCTGGACCCTTTCCGGGCTCAACGCCACCGTGGGCGTGGCGGTGGATGCCGGGGGCTTCATCTACCTCGGGGTGACCGACAGCGACTTCGTGGGCAGCATCGTTCGGGTCCCGCCGGACGGGTCGGCCGCCGAGGTGCTCGTTCCTCCGGATGGCACGCTGTCTGCCCGCAGGGGCTCTGGGACGACGCCTCCACCGACACGGTGCGCTTCGCCGACGTGAACGCCGACCGCATCTCCGAGATGGAGCTCGATGGGTTCACGCTCTCCGTGCTGACCGACAAGGTTCGGGAGCCATCGGATGCCGCGCGCCGGCCTGGCGAGCCGACCCTCTACGCGACGGCCCGCGCCGAGGG
>JALRCK010000793.1 GCA_023262305.1 Deltaproteobacteria bacterium | reverse complement strand
TGCTGACGAGGCTCGCAGGGCACGTGAGTTAGCTGCCGAATGGGGACGCAACCAGGCTAAGTGGGCAAGTATGTCAACCAAGGTTACTACACCCAAACGTGAGTCACTGTCCTACACATTATCCGCACCTGCAGGTCGTGAGACAAAATATATACCGTCACGTAACACAGGCGACGGTATCGCTAATACCAAACAAATCCCCCAATACACCGGTACTAAGATTCTAGGTATCGGTACTATGCACAAATCCAATGCTGTACCTATTTTCAGTGACGAAGAAGCTGTAGAAATCTCTAGGATGCGCCGTGGGTAAGTTTTCATATTACTGTGAGGTTCATAAAGACCGCCAAAATATCAAAAAAGGTATATACTTTTACTCCGCTGACAGGCGTAATACATTCGATTATTTGCGACTAATTAGTGTTAGTGATAAAGTTTGGCGACAGGGACCTAAGGGCGGAGTAAGAATCACCAAAGATAGATCGGGCCCGCCACCGATCAAATACATCAAAAAAAACGAA
>JALRCK010000792.1 GCA_023262305.1 Deltaproteobacteria bacterium | reverse complement strand
CAGGGCACGCTCGCCGAGTACCGCTATCTGGAGCACGGCGCGTTCTGGGCGATCATCGTGCTCGGCGCGATCATGCTGCTTTCGGCCAAGTTCCACATTCCTGAAACGGTGACCGGCCTGATCGGCGCAATCCTGATCGGGCTGTCGTTGTGGTGGTCGATCCGCCACAACCGGCGCAATCCCGACGCAGAACTGGAACAGGCGGTCAGGGCTGATTGAGCCGGGACGCTATGGGCGCGGCCAAAACGAGCTGCGCCAAATGGTAGAGCAGGATCGGTAGCAGCACGACGCCAGCCACGGCGGGGATGAACAGCACCGACGCGAGCGGCGCGCCCATCGCGATGCTCTTTTGCGCCCCGGCAAACAGCATGCTGACCCGGTTGGGCCGGTCGAGCCGCACCAGCCCGCCCAGCAGCCACGCGCCCAGGTGACCGACCACCAGGAACAAGGCAACGCCGCCCAGCAGCCAGCCCCAGCCGGAAGGTTCCACCTGGATCCAGAAGCGCTGTTCGACCGCGCCCGAA
>JALRCK010000791.1 GCA_023262305.1 Deltaproteobacteria bacterium | reverse complement strand
GGGGAGTATCACTCCCTCACCGGCAGAGATTGAGGGAGTTCGGGCGTGCGTGCCTGAAGAGTCGTGCGTTGTATTCATGAGTCCATCGGCCGTACGAGCTACGGTAGACGCCTATCCGGATCGCGAGCACCTGCGATCACTGCGGGCGATATCGATCGGTCCGAGCACATCGAAGGCGATGCGTGATCTCGGTTTGAAGGTGTTCGCTGAGGCGGAGCCGCATACGGAGAGTGGTATTTTGAACTGTGTAAGAGCCCTCTTTGGTAGACCACAAGCCGCGTGATGAGGGCAGAGGGGATCGCGAGCCTACCCTTCCGTATCGCGGGTCGCCAAGAATACCGCGTATCGCGGATGACCGTCGCCTCGCGCAACAAGGCGACCGACACGGTCGCCCTCCCGTTGCGGGTCGCCAAAAATGCCGCGCATCGCGAATGCCCGTCGCCTCATGCAACAAGGCGACCGATATCACGAACCCGCACCATGGGAGGGCGACCGTGCCGGTCGCCAAAAAATGCCGCGCATCGCGGATGACCATC
>JALRCK010000790.1 GCA_023262305.1 Deltaproteobacteria bacterium | reverse complement strand
AAATAATCCACAGTCCCTTGTATCGGGGATCGATTCACGTGGACATTGATTGGAGACATAAATATGGATACCTGCTTGCGCTTATCCTTGAGGTATTCGTCCTCAAAAGCCTCTTCAATCACCACCACTTTTCCATCTGCAGGAGCAAAGATAATTCCCTCTTCTTGAGGCAATTCGAAAATTGGATTCCTGAAAAACTGAAGTACAATCAAGTACAGGAGAATACTTACGCTTAAGGCAAGGTTGAAGAGCAGCCTTTCCTCTGGGAAAAAGTAGTACAGCAAATAATTCGCTATGGAAAGGAGCAGGAGCATCCAAAATAAAAGTGATCTTCCTTCTTTATGTATTGTCATCATATCCAACTGAATTAAAATCAAGACACTATTCAAGAATAGGCCTAAACGCGAACCCCTTGCATGAAAAAGGGCGTGGAGAAATACTCCACGCCCAAAGTTATCATTTTTTAGGAAAAATCGACTTAGAACCCTCCTCGATAGGTGTAGGTTTGTGCTACTTTGTCGATCGCGACGATGTAAGCCGCGA
>JALRCK010000078.1 GCA_023262305.1 Deltaproteobacteria bacterium | reverse complement strand
TAATGCGCACTGGTCCACATCATTTCAAGGGGAGGGGAAGATTTTCTTTTTGGGTCCGGTAGAACGAGGGATATATGGGACACCCCTAGTGCCATTCACTGGTTGGGTTGTGACCCGTTGAAGAGCTGAAGCCGGAGGGTCAGTTTATAGATTTCTCCCCGGAAATCGGGCTATAGTCCCCGACGGTTGGTCCCTTGTGGGGGTTCTGCACTCTAAAGGTGTTGGGCATTTGTATCTGCCTGACTTTCCTGATGTTTTTTCGTTGCCTAGGTAAGCCATGAGCGTTGCTCTCAATATACATAGTCAGGACATCGGCACCCAGGGCTGGCGAGGGGGGGTGTCGACCCGAGTTTCAGAAGCCCTCGATCGGGGCATAGCAGAGGGGGTTGTAACGGGTGGGGTGGTGCTTGCAGCCCAATATGGCCGCTTCACCGTTCAGGTATGTAAGGGGACTAAGACCTCCCCCGGCGCGTCTCCCGAACCCTGTCCGCTTGAGTTCTCAACTGTATTCGATCTCGGAACGCTCACAGAGGTCGTATGCACTGCGACCTTGATGATGCGGCTCATATCGACGGGTAAGGTAAGTCTACTGGATAGGGCTTCGCGATTTGTTCCGGCGCTTGCGATTGGTGAACGGTCGCAGATTACCTTGGCGCACCTCCTCGCGCATGTGGCGGGATATGGCTCATCGATAACAGTAGCAGACGACATTGCCCGCGCGCATGCGGGTTCTCGACCCGGACTCTTGGCGAGCAGCGGCGCTCGGAACTATGCCTACAAGCTCCTCCACAAAGTTGCTCAACGCCACGCCATCGCCACTCGTCAACTCCGAAGTGATGCGGACTATATAATTCTGGGCGAGATCTGCGAGGCGATTGTGGGGATGCCACTTGAGAAAGCATTCTCGCGCTTCATCGCTGCTCCGCTCGGTCTTCGAAGCCTTAACTTCATCGATCTCTCAACCGTTCGCTCAAAGGGGATTCAGCCAAAGACCGAGTTGTTTGCTGTCTCTGGCGCGTGTCCGCGTCGGGGTCGATTGATATGTGGAGAAGTCTTGGATGAGCACACGTGGGCGATGGGTGGCGTGTCTGGACACAACGGACTTTTCGGCACCGCAGATGATCTTCTCGTCTGGGGCGCTGAGTTACTAGCGGCGCTTAAAGGTCGTTCTGATATACTCCACCAAGATGTTGTGCGGTCGTTCTTAGCGCCTACGGTGCCCGGGTTTGACTCTGACTGGAGACTAGGATTCGAGGGGCTCTCTTCGCGAGAGCATACGACCGCAGCTGGAGTCGCTGCTGAAGCCGTGATGGTTTCAAGTGGAACAGGGTGTTCCGTGATCATAGAGCCAAAGCGAGATCTCGTGGCTGTTGTTTTGACGAGTGGGAGCGTTCTAAAAAACCCCTCAAAACGCTCGACCTCGCTGCGCGCCGATATTCACACAGCATTGTTAGAGACGGAGTAGTTGAAGAAGTTGTCGTATGAGCATGTGGGATAAATTAAAAGAGGTTGAGGAGCGTTACGAATCGCTCGCTCAGCAGTTGTCAAAGCCGGAGATCATCTCCGACAGGGACATCTTCCAGAAGTACTCCAAGGAGTATAAGGATCTGACAGATCTGGTGACGACCTATCGATCGTTTCGCAAAGCGAGCGAGGAGCTTGCCGGCAGCAAGGAGCTCTTGGCGTCCTCAACTGATCCTGATCTGCGAGAGATGGCGACCGAGGAGATGCGAGTTCTTGAGAGTGTTGTTGTTGATCTTGAGGGGCAACTTCAAATTCTGCTCTTGCCGAAGGATCCGAACGACTCAAAGAACGTAATCCTTGAGATCCGCGCAGGAGCTGGAGGTGATGAAGCATCCCTCTTCGCTGCTGAGCTCTTCCGTATGTACTCCCGGTATGCCGAGACTCGTGGCTGGCGTGTGGAGGTGATGAGCTTAAGTGACGCTGGTCCGGGCGGCATTAAAGAGGTGATCGCCATGATCACGGGTGAGGGCGCGTTCAGCCGACTTAAATATGAGCGAGGGGTGCACCGAGTTCAGCGTGTCCCAGCAACTGAGGCGGCTGGACGAATTCACACCTCAACGGTAACGGTGGCGGTTCTTCCTGAAGCTGAGGACGTAGAGGTAAAGATTCTTGAGAAAGATCTTCGCATCGATGTGTATCGTTCTGGTGGCCCGGGTGGACAGTCCGTAAACACAACCGACTCTGCCGTGCGCATAACCCACATCCCAACGGGTGTTGTTGTCGCGATGCAGGATGAGAAGTCTCAGATTAAGAACAAAGAGAAGGCGATGCGGGTCTTGAAAGCGCGCATCTATGAGGCGAAGCAGGCAGAACTTGATGCCGAGCGCCGAGACGACAGGCGCAGCCAGGTTGGAACGGGAGATCGTTCAGAGAAGATACGAACGTATAACTTTCCGCAGTCTCGTATCACCGACCACCGTATTAAACTCTCAGTGAGTGATGTAAACGCGGTGCTCGGAGGGGATGTCGACCAGCTTATTGATCCTATCGTCGCGCACTATCAAGCGGAGGCGTTGCGTGGAGAGACTGTCGTCCAATAACCAGGTAACCATCAGCGAGCTGATTCATAGAGGCACGCTCGCCTTGGCAGGGGTTTCTCCGTCAGCGCGCCTTGATAGCGAGGTCTTATTGGGGCACCTCCTTGGATTCACCAAAACACAGCTTCTCACCCGGGGTGACGCCGAGTGTTCTCAAGAGGTGATCGCGCACTTTAGCGCCTTCGTGGAGCGAAGGCAGCGTGGGGAGCCGGTCGCCTACATAACAGGAGAGCGTGAGTTTTGGGGGCTTTCGTTTCAGGTATCCCCAGCGGTGCTTGTTCCGCGCCCTGAATCGGAGTTGATAGTGGAGGAGGCACTGGCGTTTGTAGGGAGCGCTCGTTCGATTCGGTGTGTTGATCTCGGGGTCGGGTCTGGATGCCTTTCGATAGCGCTCGCTGTGGAGTTGCAGAAACAACGGTGTGACGTTCGTTGTATCGGCGTTGACATTAGTCATGAAGCCTTGCGAGTGGCGGCCGCAAATGCCCAGAGGCATGGTGTCGATGGTCGAATCTCGTACCACCATGGGGAGTGGCTTGATGGCGTCAAAGATCGCAAAGGACCGTTCGATCTGATTATCGCTAATCCTCCCTACATCGATCCGACAGAGGAGGTTCCACTCGATCTCTCATTTGAGCCGCGTGAGGCTCTTTTCGCGGAGGAGCAGGGATTAAAAGATGTTCGCGTTATTATTGAGAGTGCTGCGTCCATGCTTCGACCAGGAGGGTTGCTTCTGGTAGAGGTAGGGGCTGGTAAGCGGCGGGCGCTGCCACAGCTCCTTGCTCCGTTTGAGTCTCAGTACGAAATCTCACTCGTTGGGGATGACTCGAGCGCCGATCGATTTACCGTGGTGCGCTTGGTCCGGAGATAGTGGAGAGCCTGAGATCTTGGGCTGGGTCGCCTCAATTACTTGTTCAAAGACCAGTTGTAGTTGGTGCGCCATCGTGTCCCACGAGAATTTTGTTGCTTGCTCGTATCCAGCTGCGATGAGCAGAGCGCGGGTGTCTGGTTTTTGGACCTCTACAAGCGCGTTCGCCAAGGTCGCCACATCCGTGATGTACATCGCGGCGCCACCTCCCACCTCCGGTAGGGAGCTCCACGGCGAGGATATCACGGGACACCCACACGCCATCGCCTCAACGACAGGTAAACCAAATCCCTCGTATCGCGAAGGATAGACGAGCGCGAGCGCTCCACCATAAGCGGCGCGGAGGTCCTCATCACTCAAGGTCGCGGTCACTATCTCGCATTCGGTCTTGAGGTCACCAAGGCTCTCCTCCTCAAAGAGTCCGCCGGTTACTAAAACCTTAAAGCCGTGCTGTGAGGGGAGGGTTCTCATGGCCTCAAAGAACATGTGTGCGTTCTTATAGTTTGTCTTGCCCCCTGCGAGGATGAAGTAGGGTTTATTAAGGTTCAATCGCTGGCGAAGCGAGAAGATCTCGTCATCAGAAGCCGGTCGGAAAACGTCGCGGTCAACTCCGCAGAGGGTTACGGCCGCGCTCTGTGGGGGGATGTCGGAACAGATCTCGAGTAGATCCCGCCGAGTTGATTCGGAGATGCAGCAGAATGCGCTCGCTCGCTTGATGGCGAGATCTTTCGCTACCCAGTCCACGCTTCTCAAGTCCCAGCCATTCTTTTCTGGGATCATATCATAGACCGGCATCACTGATGGGATCCCCACAACAGAGGTATAGTAGGTCGACACAAAAAGCCCTGCATTCTCCTCGCGACACACCGTGGCGAGGAGAGCAGCTTCCTCGTTAAGTGAGGTGATATCAGCGCGAGGAAGGAGTCGATACCTGATGCCGGGGTAGCGAGGGGCGTGACCACTACGGTCGAGCACAACAACTCGCCGCGCGAAGGGCGTTTTTGACCACGACTTTAAGACTGAGTCCCATAAGCGATAAATACCGGTGCGGTTTCGCTCAAAAAATATTCCGTCCACGACTACGGTGCCGCGCTCGGGGGCCCGAGATTGAAGCTCCCGGTCAGGAATGGAGATCAGTTTCGTTTCTTTAAAATGCAGCCCGCGTTGGTTTAAAAGCTCTACGATCGCGAGGAGCGCCTGCTGATCGGGAAAAAGGTGCGCAAGCACGGAGAGAGAGGAGGGATGGAGATTGATGGTTCGAATGACGCCGAGGAGGGCCTCCTCAGAGTCGGGGAAGCGTGTGGGATCGAGGTGGGTATGGTTCTTTAATCCTGAGAGTCTTCCGAAGTAGTACTCCTGCCAGAAATCGACTTGCTCGATGAAGGGAAGCTGGGAGAGAAACGGGCGCAGAACTCGCCAGTGACTTTTAATCTGCTCGACCTCCGTTCCGCCAGATTTGCAATCGGGGCGTTGTGTCGCGCACGACAACACTTGGTTGATGTGGTGGAATTTTGTTCTGACCGCGCACCGAAACCACAACTCTAAATCGATGGAGAAGTGCAGGCTCTCATTGAGTGGTCCAACCTCTTGAAGGAGCCGTGTTGAGAAGAACATCGATGGTTGGTGGGGCATCGAGGAATTTTCCCACCACCGTGCTAACGATGAGATTGATGTGTTTGGTGATGATCGCTTGACCCACAACACGCGCCCGGTTGGGTCCACCATGTTGGTGTCTCCGTACACGAGGTCCCAGGTCGGGTGTTCGCGAAAGAGACGCGCGACCGGCTCAAGCGCGTTAGGGCAGAAGTAGTCATCAGCGTTGAGCCAGCAGACGATATCGCCCGTGACCATCTTCAGGGCTTTGTTGAGCGCGTTAGCTTCGCCGGTGTCCTTCTCTGAGATCCAGCGGAGGTGAGGAAATTCCCCCAAGACCCGGGTGGTATCGTCGGTGGACGCTCCGTCTACGATAATGTGCTCAACGTTTGGATACTTTTGAGATGTGACGCTCTCGATGCACTTCCGCACCAGGTGCCCGCAGTTGAATGTGGGCGTGACGATTGAGATCTTTGGCCATACCTGCATAGACGCCCCTAGGAGATGGCATGTGCATCTCCGTAAGGGGTTAAGATGCTGTCCTGACAGGGCTTGATGCACGCCCTTTCTGGGCAAGGCCTCCAAAAATGCGAGTAAGGTCTTGATATTAGGATGCGCAAACGGCTGCCGTGATGGGAATAGTAACCCATCACGGCACGGCGGAGCTTAATTTGAGAACTTAGCGATGAGCCGTTGCTTCAACTGGTCAACCTTATCGAGGAGGCTCGAAAAGAGGTTAATGACCTGAGAGCTGTGCTGGAATCGCTGCTCGGCGATCAGTTGGAGGGAACGGACGGTCGCATTGGTGCTTGAAACGCCTAAGTCTTTTGCCAAAGCCTTCAGCTCGGACGAGGAGGCCCCCTCTTTGAGGCTGTAAGCCTTTAAGAGGTTGTTCTGGGCGTTTGTGAAGTTAGTCCCGACGGTGCGAGCTGTTGAATCTACATTGGACGCGAGTGGTGCTGGCATAACTCTCCTTTGAATTACATAGTTACGAACGCTGGCTTGCGCCCCACTCATTGGGGTGAAAGCCAGGTGAAATTTTTCTATGAATCGGAACTTTGGGAGGTAAGTTGCTATTGTTCTGCCTGGCGCTCTGCCTTACCTTATGGGGTCTTAACGAGCCGTGGTTGCGGAGGATGTAGATGTCTGAGTTTATTGAGATCGTTGGTGGCAAGCCGCTTCACGGCACCGTGGTAGCAGGGGGCGCAAAGAACGCTGGTCTGCCGATCCTCATGGCCACTCTCCTGACCGCTGAGGAGTGTGTCATCTCCAACGTTCCCAACCTCACAGACACAAGCCTCTGCCTGCACCTCCTCGAGCACTTCGGTGGAGAGGTCTCGTACGATGGAAACACTGCGCGAGTTCAAACCAAGAAGCTGCTCGCCACGGAAGCTAGTTACAGTTTGGTGAAGGCGCTTCGAGCTTCGTTCTGGGTTCTCGCTCCGCTCCTCGCGCGTGGTCGTGCTGCGCGCGTTGCGCTTCCGGGTGGAGACTTAATCGGAGCGCGACCGGTCGATATTCACCTTGAGGGGCTCACCAAGATGGGAGCCGACATATCGCTCAAGCATGGTGTTGTGTACGCAACCGCGGTTGATGGCTTGCGTCCCGCTGTGCTCGATCTTCGATTCCCATCAGTTGGTGCTACGCACCAACTCATTATGGCGGCGAGTCTTACTCCCGGACGTACGATCCTGAAAGGGGCGGCTCGGGAGCCGGAGATTATCGCACTCGCTAACTTCCTCAACGGCATGGGCGCGGATATTCAAGGCGCCGGAGGAAACATCGTCGAGATACATGGTCGCAGTGAGCTCGGAGGAGTAACCTCAAATCTGATCGGCGATCGAATTGAGGCAGGCACGTACCTTCTTGCGGGTGCTATCACTGGCGGGCGGGTGACTGTTGAAGGTATCGATCCACTCTACTTCGGCTCATTCCTTTCGATTCTCTCCGAGATGGGTCTTGAGGTTTCGTGTGGTGATCAATCCGTCACGGTGACAAGTAAGGGGCGTCTCAAAGCGGTCAACGTCAAGACGGGACCGTTCCCGGAGCTCGCAACCGATCTTCAAGCTCCGCTCATGGCAGCGCTCACGCTAGCTGAGGGCACAAGCACGATCGAGGAGACTATCTATGAGGGGCGATTCGGGCATGTGTCTGAGTTGGCTCGCATGGGAGCGTCGATTCAGATTCAAGATCGAATTGTAACTATCAACGGCGTCGAAAAATTGACTGGAGCTCCTGTAGATGGTCTTGATATCCGTGCGGCTGCTGCTGTGGCGATTGCAGGGCTCGCCGCAGAGGGGCGGAGCGAGGTTCATGAGCCTCATCACTTACGCCGAGGCTACGAGCACTTTGAGCGAAAGATCGGTGCGCTCGGTGGTCAGGTGTGGTCGCGAATTAGCGACCCTGACGATTTCATCTTTGCTGGCTGCTAACCACTTGTGAGCTGTGAGCATGGTCGCCCAATTACAACTTCAGTTGGTTCAGTCCCTGCGGTACTCATCGAATGCGTACCTCGTTCACAGGGGCGTAGTTGAACTTATCGCTTCGCTTGAAACACTCTCGTACCAAAGGGTGTTTTCGCTGGGGTATGTGCAAGGTGCACCTCGAACTGGAAAAACTCACTTGGGGGTTCATCTCGTTGGTGCCCTGACTCATAAGGGGCGCCCCGCCCGGATGGTGAGTCGGGAGGAGATGGTAGAGTGGTTTGCAACGGAGGTTCGCTCTCAGCCTCTTGGGTATGGAGAGACGATTGTGCTCGATGATGGGGATGTTCTTCTTGAGGAGATATCTCGAACGAATCAGTCGGGGATCTTCATGGATCTCACTGAGAAGCTAATTCAAGTGGATGGAACCCTGGTCATCCTCGGCAGCGCTGCTCCAGACAAGATCGCTTGCACCAAGCAGATTCAGAGTCGCCTCAACTCAGGTCTCTTTTTTGGGATAGATGCCCCGGTCGATTCCGAGCTTGCGCCGCTCCTGGACCTGATCGCCAAGCAACGTGGATTTCAGCTCTCTGAGTCCAAGAAAGGCTTCATTTTGCGGCGGGTCTCCCGCACATTGCCCGCCCTTGTAGAATGTATCGAAAAGGTTGAGGAGCCTCGGGGTCTCTCAGCTCCCTGCACTTCGTTTAATGCTCTCTCCGAGGCAGTGGGTCAACAACCCGAGATAGCCCCGTCGAATGACCATAAAAGAGCATAAAGTTCAGACGGTTAAGTTCGCTTTCATCGCTTGAGACAGTGTGGTAATTGTACCTCCCTGTTTGGCAGTCAGAGAAGGTAGTTACGCTACCTTTAAGCTTCATGTGTGAGCTTTGTGCTGAGCGCACTCTGATGAGAACGGGAGATACTTCATCCTGCGAAGTCTCCGAGTAGGACGTAAAGGAATAGAAAGATGCAGAAGCGAAGAGTTGCCATCACTGGTTTAGGAATCGTTAG
>JALRCK010000789.1 GCA_023262305.1 Deltaproteobacteria bacterium | reverse complement strand
GGTGTGATTCAGATAACTGATGAAGGGGGTTTGTTCAACCTGAGTATTTATAACATGTCGGGGGGCAGGTGACACTGCTATACAGATAGATAGAGATACACGGGGGAGGGGGAGAGAGAGAGAGAGAGAGAGAGAGAGAGAGAGGGAAAAAGAAACACACAGAGGGCAGTGTCTACAGAATAGAGTAGACACTGCCATCTGTGGAAGTATAAATATTTACACAGAGCCTTCTCCACCGTTAGTTTATTCAACTACATCAACTATTCAACATGTCTGGTCGCGGAAAGGGAGGCAAAGTCAAGGGAAAGGCCAAGTCCAGGTCCAGCCGTGCTGGACTCCAGTTCCCCGTTGGACGTATCCACCGTCTTTTGAGGAAGGGCAACTATGCCGAGCGTGTTGGAGCCGGTGCTCCCGTCTACATGGCAGCTGTCATGGAGTACCTTGCAGCTGAGGTCCTCGAGTTGGCTGGCAATGCTGCCCGTGACAACAAGAAGACCAGGATTATCCCCCGTCACCTCCAGCTGGCTATCCGCAACGATGAGG
>JALRCK010000788.1 GCA_023262305.1 Deltaproteobacteria bacterium | reverse complement strand
CTAACCAACTGAGCTACAGGCCCATATGATAGAAAAGTCCAATTACTAGTAAACTATAAATGGGCAATGATAACTGGATAGCGCATTCGATCGGTCAACAATTTTTTTACTCCTTAGAAAGGAGGTGATCCAGCCGCAGGTTCCCCTACGGCTACCTTGTTACGACTTCATCCCAATTACCAACGATACCTTTGGCACCATTTGTTACGATGATGACTTTGGGTAAAATCGGCTTTCATGATGTGACGGGCGGTGTGTACAAGGCCCGGGAACGTATTCACGGCGCCGTAGCTGATGCGCCATTACTAGCGATTCCAGCTTCATGCCGTCGAGTTGCAGACGACAATCTGAACTGAGTCTGGATTTAGAGATTTGCTCAGGCTTACGCCATTGCTTCTAATTGTTCCAGACATTGTAGTACGTGTGCAGCCCTAGTTGTAAGGGCCATACTGACTTGACGTCATCCTCACCTTCCTCCCCGTTTAATCGGGGCAGTTTATTCAGAGTGCTGAACTTTCGCTTTGGCAACTGAATATGAGGGTTGCGC
>JALRCK010000787.1 GCA_023262305.1 Deltaproteobacteria bacterium | reverse complement strand
TTACCGAGCATCCAGTTCTGCTTAACCGCGCACCTACTTTGCACCGTTTGGGTATCCAAGCCTTCGAGCCACAGCTCATTGAAGGTAAGGCAATCCAGATTCACCCGCTTGTGTGTACAGCATTCAACGCTGACTTCGACGGTGACCAGATGGCGGTACACGTACCACTATCTGCAGAAGCTCAGGCTGAAGCCCGCGTACTTATGCTTTCGACAAACAACATTTTGTCGCCAGCAAACGGTCGTCCAATCACATCACCAACCCAGGACATGGTTCTTGGTCTGTACTCGCTAACTCGCGATGATTCAGCTGGTGTTGGCGCAGGACGTGCCTTCGGTTCGCTAGCTGAAGCCATCATGGCTTTCGATCGCAACGAACTTGCATTGCAGGCAAACGTAAAGATTCGTTTGGAAAATGTAGTTACTGAAATGGGTGGCGAATCGTCTTCAAAGACAATCGAAACCACACTTGGTCGCGCATTGTTCAACGAAACACTTCCAGCAAACTACCCGTTTGTTGACGAAGAAGTTAAGAAGTCAAAGCTTGGTGAAGTT
>JALRCK010000786.1 GCA_023262305.1 Deltaproteobacteria bacterium | reverse complement strand
GACGAGGGAGTTGTAGGTGCCGGCGATGAAAAGACCGACGCCGAGGATGCCGAAGAAGAGGACGCCGAGGACGATCAGGACAGCGATGAGCATGGGGGTTCCTGGGTGAGGGAGGGTCGACTGTAAATCTAGGCTCCGAGGTGTTGAGCCATCCGGAGCGTGCCCAAGAAGCGTGGGAAACCCGGGACGGTCAACGGGATTTCTGGGACGGCCGATCCTGCAGGAGGGGCTTCCGGGAAAAGGAATGGCGGAGAGGGGGGGATTCGAACCCCCGTTACGGCTTTTGACCGTAAACCGGTTTAGCAAACCAGCGCCTTCAGCCACTCGGCCACCTCTCCGCGCCGCGCACAGGAAACACAGTGGTTGAAGGCGGGTCAAGAATCCTCGCCCCGACAACGCCTCCACCGATCCCGAATTCCCCCGTGCGCCCTCCCCGACGACAACTAGCTTTCTGAGGTGGACGCCCCCCCGGACACTCCTTGGCACTCCCAACCCGAGGAACAGGCCCTTCACCTTCTGGAAACAGATCTCCACAGAGGCCTGACCACATCGGAGGTCAGCAGCCGTCTCC
>JALRCK010000785.1 GCA_023262305.1 Deltaproteobacteria bacterium | reverse complement strand
TCGACGCGTTGAGCATGCGGAACTGAAGCCCGGCCATATCCGTCGCCCGGCCCATCTCGCCGCCAAGCGCGTCAATCTCCCGCGCGAGATGCCCCTTCGCCAAGCCGCCGACCGCCGGGTTGCAGGACATCTGCCCGATGGTGTCGAGGTTGATGGTGAGCAGCAGGGTCTGCGCGCCCATGCGCGCCGCCGCCAGCGCGGCTTCCACCCCGGCGTGTCCGGCACCGACCACGATGACATCGTAAGTCTTGGGATAAACTGCCGCGAAATTCATTGGCTAAATCCAACCGACGGACGCGGCTGAAAATTCCCGGAGGAAGCGAAGACCACGAACTACGAATCCCACGTGCGACGGATGGTGGCTGCGGCCGGAATCGAACCGGCGACACGCGGATTTTCAGTCCGCTGCTCTACCAACTGAGCTACACAGCCAGCCAGGAGCGTGAAAATAGCGTCCGCCTTTCCGCACCGGCAAGCAGTATTTCAAGGCTTTTGCCATCGCCCGCGATTTTCCACCCGCCAATCGCCGCGTGACTCCCGCCAATTTCGGTGCGTCCAAACCGCCAACTTTCGCGCCTAACC
>JALRCK010000784.1 GCA_023262305.1 Deltaproteobacteria bacterium | reverse complement strand
TGTCAATCAGCAAGACGCCAGCTCCATACAGAGCGGCGAAACTGGGTTCAGAGGTCTCATCGGCCATATGCCGGAACAACAACACTTAGGAATGGTGGAGCCAGACGGGATCGAACCGACGACCTGAAGCTTGCAAAGCTACCGCTCTCCCAACTGAGCTATGGCCCCGTCTCAACCCAACATCTTCAAGCCCAAGCCCATATGGCCCAGCCTCAATCATGGTGGGCCTGGGAAGATTTGAACTTCCGACCCCACGCTTATCAAGCGCGTGCTCTAACCAACTGAGCTACAGGCCCTAAAGACCAGTCCACTCAGCGTGCGACCTCGAGAGAAAGAGAAACGTAGACGGCGCATGGTCCGCAAATGAGCCTGTGACTTCAGGCTCTATGATCCAATGACAAACCGATAGAAGCAAAGCCTCTGAGGGTTCATCCTTAGAAAGGAGGTGATCCAGCCGCAGGTTCCCCTACGGCTACCTTGTTACGACTTCACCCCAGTCGCTGACCACACCGTGGCCGGCTTCCTCCTTGCGGTTAGCACACCGTCTTCAGGTAAAACCAACTCCCATGGTGTGACGGGCGGTGTGTACAAGGCCCGGGAAC
>JALRCK010000783.1 GCA_023262305.1 Deltaproteobacteria bacterium | reverse complement strand
CGATCAGGAATTTTTCGAGAGCTTTGATGTCAGCGCTGACGAGTTTCATGTGCTAGTTCGTTATTCTTTCTGATCTCCCGCTAGGGCGATCTCAAGGTAAAGCTCCTCACCTATGGAGCGCGCAACGTCTTCGGTGGCAGGAGCGTATGTTCCATTACGAACCTGCTCCTTCAAAGCAGCTATCTTCTGAGCCCTCTCCTCTGCCATCTTGGCAGGATTGAGCTCGGATTGGAGAAACGAGCCGAGCGAAGACACCTTAATAGAATCAGCTTTTGATTGAGCCGAGTTATTCTGAGGACGGAGGTGCTCAGCTAATCCTTCAGCCGAGGAGCGCCGAACAGTGGTCTGCTCATTAGCTCGTGGCTTATTGTTATCAACTGCATCTGATCCTGGAATCTTCATATCCAATCCGTTGGAATACTTGTCTTGTACAAAGCACGCTCACAACACCGGCGAACTACCCACCGTGCAAGGACCACCATGACAACAGCTCAATCCCTTCTTGGTGAGTACTCTATCATCTAAGATGCTCAAACACGGGAAAAGGTTACTTCTTCTTGCTCAACTTATTGAGATCCTTAAGGATCACATCCTTAATTCCGATACCTTGCCCC
>JALRCK010000782.1 GCA_023262305.1 Deltaproteobacteria bacterium | reverse complement strand
GTGACGCCAACCGTTACTCCTACAGAGACACCAACGCAAACACCGACCGAGACGCCAACCAATACTCCGACTGAGACACCGACAAATACGCCAACAGAGACTCCAACGAGCACGCCAACACACACTCCGACCGAGACACCAACAAATACGCCGACGGAAACGCCGACCCATACGCCGACGGAAACCCCAACGAATACGCCAACAGACACACCGACTCAGACCCCAACGAACACGCCGACTGAGACGCCGACAAATACGCCAACAGAGACGCCAACAAATACTCCCACTGAGACCCCGACGAATACGCCAACAGAGACTCCAACCAATACTCCAACGAACACTCCGACTGAGACGCCGACCAACACTCCAACTGAGACGCCAACGAATACGCCAACTAACACTCCAACCGAAACTCCAACAAACACTCCGACTGAAACACCGACCAATACTCCAACGGATACCCCGACAGAAACTCCAACAAATACTCCGACTAACACCCCGACAGAGACGCCAACGAATACCCCAACCGTAACGCCAACGAATACGCCGACTCACACCCCGACGGAGACGCCAACGAACACTCCAACAGAGACTCCAACGAATACGCCGACAGAAACTCCGACAAATACCC
>JALRCK010000781.1 GCA_023262305.1 Deltaproteobacteria bacterium | reverse complement strand
TAGACTGCGCTCGCTGGCGTACATGCATGTAAGCGGCGTGAACCTTGTCGTCCCCAACCGATCCGATCCTCAAGAGGTTTACAGAGGCGGCGGGCTGGCGAAACGGCCCGTATCGTAACACTTCTACACGACAGACCCGTATCAGTCATCAAGTCACACGCGAGGAGGAGTGACGAAGCCTCAAGAATTAATTGCACCACAAAGTGGTCAATGTTGCACGAACTGTCATGAACTAGATAACGCGTGAGACTAGAGACTGGTGTTCTCAGTACACGAGAGGAACACAGTGGTTTAGTTACAGTGGTCTTAGAAGAAGATTTTCACCAGAAATACTTTCACCAGATTTAGAACAAAGTTTATTAGAGAAGACGAGCACAAGTCTTGTCTGATCCTCTCAACCTTTCTACGCACGACACGGTAATAAAGGTGCTACCTCGACTTCTGTGTGGACCCAACGGTCCAGGCTCCTCCCAACCTTTTTTATTAAGCTCGCTCGCTGGCGCGCGCACGCGCTCTCTCTTTCTCTCCCTCGCGCGCGCACGCTCTCTCGCTCTCTCTCGCGCGCGCTCGCTCGCTCGCATTCTCTTTCTTGCGTGCGCTCTCTTTCTCGCGCGCGCGCATCTCGGGTAATTCCCATACCCAGCCTGA
>JALRCK010000780.1:400-652 GCA_023262305.1 Deltaproteobacteria bacterium | reverse complement strand
CGACGAGTGCCTGCAAGGCCAGCAAGGCCCGCGCGGCAAAGACTTCAACATGCGCTGGATCGCCAGCATGGTGGCCGATGTGCACCGCATCCTGACCCGTGGTGGCGTCTTCATGTACCCCTGGGACAAGCGCGAGCCGGGCAAAGCCGGCAAGCTGCGCCTGATGTACGAAGCCAACCCGATGAGCTGGTTGATCGAGCAGGCAGGCGGTGCCGCGACCAATGGCAAAGAGCGTATCCTCGACATCCAGCC
>JALRCK010000780.1:0-364 GCA_023262305.1 Deltaproteobacteria bacterium | reverse complement strand
GCGTAAGCGTAATGCTGGGCAGCAAGAACGAGGTGGACCGCGTCACCCGCTACCACACCACGGTATAATTTTGCCCACGCCGATATAGCTCAGTTGGTAGAGCAACGCATTCGTAACGCGTAGGTCACCAGTTCGATTCCGGTTATCGGCACCAAACAAAAAGCCCAGTCGCATGACTGGGCTTTTTTCATCTGCTGACTGCTCTGTCCCGCTAAACTCATACGCATGACGTCTTTTCTCCGCACGCCGACAAACACCTCTGGCCTGGACAATGAGATCGAGCGGGCTGAGGCTCTGTTCCAACGACTGGGTGAACGCATTGCAAGGCTATCACGCTCACTGGAACTGCCACTGCATGATGAGC
>JALRCK010000077.1 GCA_023262305.1 Deltaproteobacteria bacterium | reverse complement strand
CCAACGACCATCTTGGCAGCCGCCGCTATGGCGAGAACTTTCTCTAGCTCGGTTTCGCCCAATAGAGCTCCAACGTCCGGCACCTTATAGTTGATCATCGAGCTGAGACCTCGCAGGGCATAGAGCCCGGCGAGTTGCATGCTCTCACTTGGAGCCGATAGCAGACGGTAAGCTTCAGAGACGTCAGCGACCCATTCTTGTGGCTGGTGGCTCGTAACCACGGAGAGCTCAAAGGACAGCGTAGCCGCTCCGGGCTTTCCGTGTGCGTGGATCTCCACCCGGGCAGCTCCCAGCATCGGGTCGAGGCGGAGACTCGTTATCGCCCCAGACTTCAGGATATGTTGCTGTGGTCGGAGGATGGGATGCCTCAATGTCTCGTCGCGCGGGCTCGGAGGAGTGACCGCCGGTTTAAGAAACGGCGGTCTCCACGTGTTCGCGAGGAGGGCTGCATGAGTGGATAGAGCACCTTCTTCCCGCGCATGCTCCATGATCGCTTGAAGCCCGGATGTTACCCGCTGTCCGATGACGGAGGGGTTCTCCTCAGGAGAGAGCGCGGGACCGTCATAACGCACCTCTAGCGACTGAATAGGAGCCTCCTCTTCGGTAAATATTGAGGTGGTACGAAACTTACAGGAGATTGAGTCGTCATGGATGACAGCCGAAACCCAATGGGTCTCGTGCTCGTCCACTGATTTCATCCCGTAATGAGGTATCCATTTTGGATGGGCGACAAACAGCTTGAACTCAGTAAGAATTGGCGTCACAGGAGCAACGGATGTTTGACTGGTGGCGTCGACATTCTGGGAGGCTTTCCATGTGTAGGATGGAAACTCACTCTCAAGAGAGAGGAGATCTTTCAGGAGCACCACACCGATGTCCCCTGACGTATGAGCCTGGTTTAATCTCTGCAGTATTCTGGAGGACACCTCCGCGCTGGGCTCTGGTGAAAACGTATAGCGCCCCTCTCTAAAGCCAACCGGACCTGAGGGCACGACGCTCAGAGTCTTCAGCCGCTCCTCTTTGTCACTCAGTAGGGTCACATATTCTACCCGAAATGCATCACATTGAAGGGTTTGGAGGCGCTCCAATTTCGGAGCATGAAGACCCGAAAGCGTTGACTCGTTAAGGGAGTGAGCCAGAGCGGTGAAGGCTCCCACTGGGCGGTGATCTTGACGTCGATTGTTCTCAGCTGAGTTCATGTGTTTTCTAGGTGCTCCAGGTCCGTTCGGTGATGGTGAATTGATGATATCAGATAACCGAAATGAGTGATTTTACGTATATGATGAGAATACGGGACAAGAATTCAGAGAGACAGGCATGTCGCATCCTGTCCGGCGGGCGTCCAGTATGAACCTCTATCACACCGTTACCCTCAAGGTGTGCCTCGCATCAGATCTGAATCGTATGCGGAGTCGCAATAATCTTCACACCACGGAGTGGTGCAGATTCAGAGTCGCTACTGCACGAGTTGTCGAGGGGATTGCGAGGGGGGGTCTGGTTGAGCGTCCCATTCTACTAGCCGGAAGGTCGCCGCCCAGTGAGAGCCGCTGCCAACTTGAGAGAGGAGATCAACCTTGATGAAACGATTGATCTGCACGGCCGAATTCCCGTTACCGAAGTCGGTGGTGACGGCGATAATCATGTTTTGCGCCGCAAAGGGTGGGGTTGAATCCGCTAGGAGCGTTTGGAACACCTGATCAATTTGAGCATTTCCGGTACCAACGGATATGGAATTCCCAACCGCTACACTCGGATCGCATACATTGTTGGTCATCATCGCGGTGTATTGAGTTCCTGATGACATATTTCCGCCTATGTCGAGCTTTCCCCAATTCCCGGATCCCTGAGTGCCTTGAACGGAGAAGGTCCCGCCGGCAGGAAGGTTGAGTCGAGATAGGTATGAATTCTCAACACCGAATGGTCGAATGCACGAACCGTTCATCGGTGGTGCGCGGTAACTCACAGCGCGAGCAGAGAGGCTAAAGTGATCTTTATGTAAAATGCGGGCAAAATGCGTGGGAAGGGACCGGCTGACCGATACCTCCACAGCTGTTGATGAGCTGTCGCATTGGCTCGCCTGGTGCGGAACAAAGGTCCCTTGATTCCATACCCCGCATCGAGGGGGAGTCGTCATGATTTCTTGCGTCGATACCCCGTTCGCTTGTCCTATCGTTGTAACCGTGGCGAGCACGCTCGAGTAGGAGGAAGACGCGTCTATGGACCCGAGCGCTGCCAGAGAGGCGGCGTCCGCAGCAATTTGGATCTGTCGTTGTTGATCATGCGCTCTCCCGATGTCGATCGCAAAGGCCAAGGACATCATGAGTATGGCGACAAAAACCAGGAGAAAGGAGACAACGAAAGCGGCCTCCGGAGGGTGCACATGATGAGGGACTTTAGACTTCATCATATTCCTCTACTGCATCGTTGTCTGGGCGGTCAGGGTTAGGGTTGGTCCCCTCAGGATTCCTGTTGGTGAAGACCAAATGGGAACGGGGTAGGAGAGGGTAATAGTCACCGGTGCATTAGCAGCAGCTGGTAGCACCGATGGGGACGTGTAACAATTAAGTTGAGAGGTGTCGATAAGGCTCGCTAGAGCATTTCGTGCAGCAGAGCACACCTGTTGACTGGTCTGTCCAGACCCGAGGATTGCGGCTCGCGCTCCAACTGCAGAGGCCCCGCGCAAATTAGACATCACTCCATATACATATCCGAACTGCATGATTGAAACGATGAGCATGATCAGCAGCGGAGTTACAACCGCAGCTTCAACAAACGCTCCCCCAAACTCCGACCCCCGAGAACACGATTCCATACGATACCACTACGAGTGGCTCCTGATATTGAGTCATCAAATCTTTACTCTTAAACCGCAAATAGCTACCTCTAAGATGGCTGCAATGAGCGTGCCGAGTAGGGTGTTAAAGGGACCCCAAGCGAGAATGGCTCCTCAGTTGGGTTAGTTAGGCTGGGGGGCGCGCTCTAAGAGGATGAAGGAGGTAGGGAAGGTCGTTACCACTCCTATTAACTAATTGCGGGGCAGTGTGCTCAGATGCAGTAAAAAAAAAGAGCCGGCACTAGGGCCGGCTCTATCGCTCTAAGAGTTGTGATGAAGGCTACTCTTGGATAGAGGTAAAAGCCATCAATCCAAGGCTCTGAGCACGTTTGATAGCCTTGGAGACCTTGCGCTGATTGTAGGCTGTAAGACCCGTCAATCGACGAGAGAGGATACGACCTCGCTCGCTTACGAACTTGGAGAGCATCGCTACGTCTTTGTAGTCGATCGACTTACGAGGATCCTCTGTGAAGGGATCCAACTTACGCCGGCGCTTGAAGAGCTGCATGCGTTGAATCGAAGGAAGAGGCTCAAACTTACGTCCTCCCTCGCTTGCGCCACCTTCAGAAGAAGCTGGACCGGCGTTCTTGCCGCGATCTTCGCACGATTATTGAGGGTCTCGATAGCTGTTCGGGCATCCTCCTCGCGCTCCATTTCAACAAAGGCAAAACCCTTTGAGCGCTTGGTCTCGCGGTCAGAGGCAACCACTACGCTAACGGTTGCTCCGATCTCTTCGAATAACTGTGAAAGCTGCTCGCTCGTCACTTCGAAATCGAGGTTGCTTATGAAAAGCTTCTTTTTAGTCACTGGGGAATTCATGAATACTCCTACGAACTCTTAGAGGGGGAGAAGTTAGCCGTCGGGGGCTCAAAAGTCAAACAACCACCCCCGCGCAACCCCCTCGTATCAAACGGCGTTATTACTTAAAGTTGCTTAAAAATACTATTGACGCCTGATCTCAACCAGAGTACAACTCCACCCCAGGAATCGTGAGCAAGCGCAACTACTTGCGGCTCCCAGGGATAAGCCTCACGGCAGACCCCTGGGGGGCTATGGCTGAGGGTCCAGGTAAACTGAGGCAACCAGCAACGCTGTTCGACGTGGGAGACCTCAATTGATGTTGGCCATTCGAGTTCGAGGACGCAGTAGTACTTCAAGGTTTGTTTTTTCCGTTCCTACTTTCTCAAAGAATAATTCCTTATCGAGTAATTCTTTTTCAATCCCTCTTATTCCCTAAGAAGCCTAGAATACTGGAGATTTGAGCAGCGTATGAGCAATTCTGCCAACAAGTTTTTGCCTGAAGAAGACACCGAAGCATCCTCCCCGGTGAAGCCCGAAAGGAATCTTCTGGCAGCGGTTTTAGCGCGAGCTATTTGCGATGCATTTGGAACAGCTCACTGTGAGCGTCATGTTGTTCGCAGCGCTCGACAGTGGTTGTTTGGGAAGATAACACCAAAGCGTCCCTTCAGTTTTGCATGGGTGGCGCTTCATCTTGATCTCGATCCGATCTCGCTCCAAGAGAGCCTTCGTCAATACGAGGGAAATCCAGAAGCGATTCAGGAGCGTTTAAGTTTGCTTCGCTAACGTAGTCGAAGCGAGCTCCTTCGAAGCCAAATCCTGCCACCTAGTGGACGGATTTGGCTTTTTCGTTTTGGCGGCGAGAACAACTCTCGTTAATCACCGAGAGCTCCCGAATAGGAAAGTTCTGTGGTATGTGTCCAAGCGGGTCACAACGATATGAGTGAAGCAACTTCATCGAAAACGGATCGACAGGTAGTTTACATCATCCTTGGGGTTGTCGTGTTGTGCGTGTATGCGCTCTTCTTTAAAGCATACGAGGTGAACAACTGGCGCGGGTTCTGGTTTAGTGTCGCACACGTCGCGGTCGTTGCGAGCGGAACGTGGCTAGCGCTTCGCAAAGCTCGGTGACCGTTTCTCTTTAACCGCACAGATCCCTTCAGCGAACTCAGATCCCGAATAATTAATGCTCTGGCATGTGGCCTCGCGCTCGAGGGCTTGTGCAAGCTCTGCTGGATCGCCTCGCATGGTTTGTAACAGCTGAGTCGTTGCTTCGGGTCCGCATGACAAGATCTCATCTGTGATAGAGCGAGCCGTAGCCATGACGTCAGTCGCTGGCACTACGCGAGAGAGCATCCCGACACGAAGAGCTTCATCCGAATTGATTACTCTGCCGGTGATGAGTAGCTCGGTTGCCATGCTTGCCCCCACGATTCGAGGGACAAAATACGTTGCTCCCATGCCAGGATGGAGCCCGAGTTTCAGAAAGGTAAATCCAAGCTTCGTTGAATCGGAAGCCACCCTGAAGTCACACGCGCACGCGAGACAGAGCCCTGCTCCTACAGCAGCTCCATTAATGGCGGCGATTGAGGGGACGTTGAGATCCCTGATGCACAGAAATGAGTTGTAGAATTCAAGCATCCCGGCGTGGTTCTGTTCGGGGGTCTTTGTGCGCTTCGCCTCCAGCATGGAGAGGTGTCCGCCAGCGGAGAAAGCCTTCCCTGCCCCCGTGAGAATAACGGCCCGGAGATTTTGCGCGCCCTTGAGGGACTTTACGGCGGCGGAGAACTCCCGCGCCATCTCGTCGCTCATGGCGTTGAGGTTCGCCTCATCGTTCAGGGTGAGAGTGGCAACGCCGCTTGGGTCGATGGATTGTAATACTAACGCCACGAAGAGCTCCTTGTGCTGTCTATTGGTTCGACTTTGGGTATGATGCTGTGAAAGGTCCTATGTCGCAACGAAAAGGTGTTCGTTCAATCCAAGAATTTGTGTCCCTTCTTCGACGGGAGGGGGAGCTTGTGGAGGTATCTGCGCCCGTTGACTCACACCTTGAGGTTGCAGAGATTCACAGGCGCATCATTGACCAGCAGGGACCAGCGCTCCTTTTTTCAAACGTGAAGGGGTGTGATTTTCCCCTAGTGACCAATCTTTTTGGCACGACCCGTCGGGTAGACCTCGCTTTTGGTGGTTACCCGGAAAAGCTCATGAGGGAGGTGGCAGCGCTCCCCCACACGCTTGTACCGCCGACCCTCCCTCGGGTTTGGGGGCATCGAAGGACCTTGCTCGACCTAGCTCGGGTTGGCATCAAACGTAAACGCTTTGACCCCTCGTATACTATCGATCAACCTGCACGTCTTTCACGCATCCCCCTCTTGCAGCTTTGGCCAGAAGATGGAGGGCACTTTATTACGCTTCCGTTGGTATACACCGAGCACCCTAAAACCAAGATTCATAACTTGGGGATGTACCGAATTCAGCGCTACGATGATGAGACGACGGGTCTGCACTGTCAGATAGGAAAGGGTGGAGGGTTTCACCTTGCTGCTGCCAAGGAGATGGGAGTTCCTCTGCAGGTAAATATCTCAGTGGGTGGACCACCCGCGTTGATTCTATCAGCGATCGCCCCCCTTCCAGAAAACGTACCTGAGCTTCTTTTCGCTTCGTTTGTGCTCGGTGAGAGGCTTCCGGTTATGGAGAATCCCTTGGGACCACACCCGGTATTTGAGACGGCAGAGTTTACCCTGGTGGGTGAGGTACACCCGGAGGAGACACGACCAGAGGGACCGTTTGGGGATCACTACGGGTACTACTCACTCAAGCACGACTACCCAGTTTTTCGATGCAGGGGCGTCATCCGCAGACCCGGAGCGATCTATCCCGCAACGGTCGTGGGAAAGCCACGCCAAGAGGATTTCTTTATCGGGGAATATCTCCAGCGTCTGATGTCTCCGGTATTTCCACTTGTCATGCCGCAGGTACTCGACCTGTGGTCGTATGGGGAAACCGGATTTCATTCGTTGGCTGCGGCGGTGGTGCAGGAGCGGTACTCGCGCGAGTGCTTGACGGCGGCTTTTCGAATTTTGGGAGAGGGCCAACTCTCTCTCACTAAGTTCCTGCTCCTCGTAGACAAGCGAATGGATCTCACAGACATCCGCGCTGTTCTTTCCTATATTCTTGAGCGGGCTGATTTCGCAAAAGACTTGGCGATCTTTTCAAATACGGCGATGGACACTCTCGACTACGCTGGACCTCGCGTTAATCATGGAAGTAAGGGGGTCCTGGTGGGGGTCGGTCATGCTATCCGGGAACTACCGCGACGCTTCGAAGGATCTCTTCCGGCATGCCTGCGCAAGGCTGCGGTGTTCTGCCCAGGATGTCTTGTGGTCCAGGGTGACTCCTACGCGCAATCAAAGGATCTTCCCTCTCAACTTGTGAAAGCAGACTCACTGCGGCAGTGGCCCCTGATTGTGCTGGTTGACGATGTGGATGCGGCCACTGCAACGCCGAGCGCTTTTCTATGGACCACCTTCACTCGATTCGAACCTGCTGCCGATATCCAAGCGGCGATGACCACAGTGCATCGCAACCATGTTGCCTTTACTCCACCAGTAACGATCGATGCACGTATGAAGCCGTGGTACCCGAAGGAGGTCGAGAGCGATTCCGACACATCCCATCTTGTAGACCAAAGGTGGCGGGAGTATTTTCCGACCGTCTAGCTGAGGATAATTCAATTCATATCAGCAGGTCTGATGGTTTAGTTGCCTCGGTCCACATCGCATAACTTTTGTTATGCGTTTGAGGAGCGTAGTACGCTATCGTGTAAGGGGAGAACAAGGTGATGTGGTCTTCTCGAATCTGACCCCAGAATCTTGGCGAGCGCATTATGGGTGTACAAGCCGGGCACACGAGTCACGTTACCTCCACCGAGTCGGCACCAGCTCATCATGCTCCGTATGAACGAATACGCGAATCGTGGGTAACTTCTCTCGACAGTGGCACCTTTACCCTCCGTGACTTCATCGCCTCGCCGCAGGAGCCGCTGCATATAAGTTGTGAGCGTCTCGTAGAATTACTGGGAGATGCGCAACACGATGATTCCGAATTTGGCAGGTGGGTGTTCAGGCAAGCGGCCGTACTGTTGGCAGAGATTGAGCCGGATACATCATATATCGACAACAATGACTTCACTCATACAGCGAAGTATCTCTTTGTCGGCACGTGTTTTACCCCTTCGGCACGCTCTCTGCTCGATGATGCGGAGCATGTGCCAGAAGCGGAGCGCCTCATCTCTCGGGCGGTTTCTTTCTGTGAGACATCGCAATCGCTCGGCACTATGCCACTCCTTATCAAGGGGGTACTTGCGAGCAATATGCGCGCATGGGTCGACACAGAAAGTTTAGAGAATTTTTGGTGTAGACCCCCCAGCGTAAGCTCCGCGTCTTTTCGGGAGCTACTTGATCACGCATGCGACGTTGAGGCTCGAAAAGTGGAGTCAACCCCTTCAAAAGCTCTCAGCCGTCCGATTGAGATGATCCACCGCTTCTGCGCAGCTTCGTCGCCATCGGAGTTCCTCATGTGGGCTTTCTCTCAGAGGAGTTCTCTACCGCTTCCCGAGGTTGCACTCTCTTTGAGGCGGTTGCTTGCAGCTTCTCTTGGAGAGGGGGCGCGAGCGTACCCGTTTTTAAGACCGGAGGTGGAGCAAGGGAGAGAAATGAAACCCACTGAGCCTTCTTGTGCTCATCTGGAGTTTCGACCGGGCATTTATGTGGATGTCTTTGGAACCCTTGTACACCACGATGGCTCCCCTAATGTTCGGCTAGTGCAGGTTGTGCAAGACCTGATGAAGCGAACGCCTCGAGTGCCGGTGTATGTGGTCAGCGATAGC
>JALRCK010000779.1 GCA_023262305.1 Deltaproteobacteria bacterium | reverse complement strand
CCGCCAGGCTCAGGCTCAACCTGAGCGCAGTCCCTTTGCGTTCGAGGGGGCGGGGGCTTCTGGCCAGCCGGCCACCGCACCCAGCTACAACCCGCATAACGTTGGCAATGATGCCTCGGCCCGTCCCTGGGAAGGCCAGACAGCCTCCTTTGAGCCCGTGGCAGCCCCCTCCCGCACGGGTTCCTTGATCGGTTCGGCGGTTGCGGGCGCTCAGCAGAACTGGAGCATCCCTGCGGGCTTTGACGTCACTGGTTTCATCGAGGCGGCCAAGCAAAACTTCATCGCCCTGCAAGATGCCTGGGACCGTTCGGACATTCCTGCGCTGCGCGCCATGATGACCGACAGCATGATCACCGAAATCAAGTCGCAACTGAGTGAGCGCGAGGAGCACAACCCGGGTCAGCCCAACAAGACCGACGTGGTCATGCTGGAAGCCCAGTTGCTGGGCATTGAAGACCTGGGACAGGGCTACATGGCCAGTGTCGAGTTCTCGGGCCTCATTCGCGAAGAACCCTCAGCCGGCCCCACACCCTTCCGCGAGGTCTGGAACATGACCCGTCCCAAGGACGGTCATGCGGGCTGGTTGGTGGCAGGCGTCCAGGCCCTGCAGTGAACCCGTCGTCACACCCGGGCGAGATGATCGCTGCGGGTG
>JALRCK010000778.1 GCA_023262305.1 Deltaproteobacteria bacterium | reverse complement strand
TGCGCTGCTGACCGAAGCCCGGGCTCTGCGGCCGGCGGTCGATCCACGGACGCTGCCCATCCTGCTGCCTGCCCTCTCGCTTGGCGGCGGGGTGGCGTGGGCACGGCCGCTCGCCTATTGGTGGGCGGCGCGACGCGGGCGATATTGAGCGCGTCGGATCGACGGCGGGAGAGAGAGAGAGAGAGAGGCTCAGTGGCAAAGGTCAGGGCAAACGGCATCGACATCGAGTACGAAACGACGGGCAATCCGAAGGATCCGGCGCTGCTGCTGGTGATGGGCCTCGGTGCCCAGCTCACGCTTTGGCCCGATGCACTTTGCGACGGCCTCGCGCAGCGCGGCTTCTACGTCATCCGCCACGACAACCGCGATGTCGGCCTGTCGACCGATTTTGGCTCCTCGGGCGTGCCCAACATCATGGAAGCCTTCGGCAGACTGATGATGGGCAAGGCGGTCGAGGCGCCGTACTACCTGAAAGACATGGCGGCCGACGCAGCGGGGCTGCTCGCAGCGCTCGACATCGACCGCGCCCACGTGGTCGGAGCCTCCATGGGAGGCATGATCGTGCAGCTTCTCGCCGCGCAGTACCCCAGTCTCACGCGTTCGATGGTCTCGATCATGTCGACCAGCGGGCGCCGCGGTCTGCCGATGGGCAA
>JALRCK010000777.1 GCA_023262305.1 Deltaproteobacteria bacterium | reverse complement strand
AACCAAGGCCGGGCGAGCCAATCATGCCCGCGGACATCATGCCGATGCCGCCCATGATGGAGATGGCGATGGCCCCGGTGCGCGGGAAGCGGTCAGAGGCAACCGCCAGCATCGTCGGCCAGAAGAAGGTCTTGCCGATGCCGTAAACCGTCAAGGCGAGCAACGCACCACCGAAGCTCGAGATGCCACTGACGAGGTTCAGGCCCACACAGGCCAGCACGGCGCACAAGAGCAGGATGCCCACCGGGGTAAGCCCGATCTTCTTCTCGATGAAGTCCGCGCAGAAGCGGAGCGCGAACATCGTTGCGGAGGTGAAGACGAAGAGGATCTTGCCCTGCTCGGAGCTGAGGATGTTGCCGGTGATGTTTTGAATCCAGCCGTCGGTGCCGAGTTCCACCGCGCCGACCAAGGCATGGGCGATGAACAGGACGAACAACAGAACGGAACCAATGGAGAACTGGGTCATCACGGCGACCACCACGAGCAGCGCGCCGCCAATGCCGTAGGAGATGCCGGCGGACAGCCCGAGCGTGTCCTTGCAGAAGAGGGCGAGCAGGCCGCACACGACCAGGCCGCCGAGGATGCCGACATCCTTGAGCATTTCACCGAGGCTCAGACCCTTCTCCGAGGCTTCCGATTTCGGGAAGCTCTGGCCAAAGAACATGATGCCGTAGGCGA
>JALRCK010000776.1 GCA_023262305.1 Deltaproteobacteria bacterium | reverse complement strand
CCAGTTTGGTTGATTTGCGCCATGGCCGCATCAACCAGTGGATAGCCCGTGCGGCCTTCGCACCAAGCGGCAAACAAAGCTTTGCCGTGAGGCCCGTGATCCCAATGGATGGCATCGTATTCGGACTTGAAGCATCGCTCGGCCACATGCGGGAAATTGGCCAAAATTTGGGCATAAAAGTCGCGCCAAATGAGCTCAGACAACCACACGCTGGCGCCCTCACTGGTTTTATTGCGACGCCATGCCTCTGAAGCCAATTGGCGAATAGACACCGTGCCAAAGCGCAGGTGCACGCTGAGGTAGCTGGGCCCTTTGACTGCCGGAAAATTTCGAGTTTCTTCGTATCGGTCGATGCGGTGCAAAAAATCTTCGAGGAGGCTTTGCGCCCCCGAGACACCGGATTTGTAATGCAAGGCCGTCAGGTCGACCGTTTCAAAATCAATGTCGGGCAGCGTGGGCACCGGTTTTTGGAAAGCCTGAGGCCTTGGGGCCAATGCGGCTGCATGCTCGGCCACAGGGTGGGGCGCCAAATCTTGCGCTTGCACCTTTTTGAGCCAAGCGTTTTTGTAGGGGGTGAAGACGGTATAGGGGTTGCCCGCCAAGGTGAGAACTTCTTGGCGCTCAAACACCACGTGGTCTTTGTAGGTATGAAGGGCAATGCCGGCATTGGCCAAGGCGCCTCGAACT
>JALRCK010000775.1 GCA_023262305.1 Deltaproteobacteria bacterium | reverse complement strand
CAATGAAAATCTACGGGTGGCTGGTGCGGCGATATCAGCTCGAAACGATGTTTTGGGGCGAGGTGCGAACGCTTGCGATCGACGACAGCAAAATAAAACCGCTGCGGGATGCACTGTCCATCTGCAACGGACGACGCACGGACGGCTTCAGATACCAGACCAGAAAAACACCAGAGGGCCTGCAGGTGGTGCTGGTGTCGTCGGAGTTGCTGACAGACTCGGACGACTGGCAGATTGACGCGGTGCGGGACTGCACTGGGGACATCATGGACACGACGTTACGCGCTTTGAATGCGAGTGCGAAGCGGCGGCAGTGCAAATACAGGTTCAGAGCCGCAGGGCCGAGTCGAATCATCAAACGCCGGATCTGGCAGCGGAAGGTCTGGGTTCGTCCCGAGTCATTCCAGCGAGTGCTGCGGGCAATCCGTCATGCCCTGCACTGGGATCAGCGGGCTGTGTTTGCGCAGTCAGATTTGCCCGATATTTTGCGCGTCAGGTATTTCCTGCAGAAATCCGGAGTGTCTTTCAGCCTGCGAGAACGCGGGGAAACTCTCGTGGTGTGCAGGCTGATGAAAAAATCCGAAAAAATAGTCTGAATGGGGTTGACTCACGGTGCCGATACAGTACACTGTGACCATCAGACGCAGGGTGCGACTGACAGACAACAACAACGAATGAAGGAATGAAGACGATG
>JALRCK010000774.1 GCA_023262305.1 Deltaproteobacteria bacterium | reverse complement strand
GACCGTAACGCCAACAAGCACCCCGACTCATACTCCCACGGAGACACCGACCAACACGCCAACCGAAACGCCAACGAATACTCCGACAGAGACGCCAACTCTCACCCCAACGAATACGCCGTCTCATACTCCAACAGAGACGCCAACGAATACTCCGACAGAAACGCCAACGAACACACCGACCAATACGCCGACAGCGACGCCAACGCATACTCCGACGGAGACGCCGACCAGCACGCCGACAGAAACCCCAACGAATACTCCAACTGAGACACCAACTAACACTCCAACGAATACACCGACCGAGACGCCGACGAACACTCCGACAGAGACCCCAACGAATACGCCAACGAACACTCCAACCGAGACGCCAACAAATACTCCGACCGAAACCCCGACTAATACTCCAACGAATACCCCGACAGAGACTCCGACTCATACTCCGACTAATACCCCGACAGAGACGCCAACGAATACCCCGACCGTAACGCCGACAAATACGCCGACCCACACCCCGACGGAGACACCAACAAATACTCCGACAGAAACCCCAACGAATACGCCGACGGAGACACCGACCAATACTCCAACGACTACACCGACCGAAACGCCGACAATTACTCCTACCCATACTCCGACAGAGACGCCAACGAACACATCGACCGATACGCCGACAGAGACGCCAACGAATACTCCAAC
>JALRCK010000773.1 GCA_023262305.1 Deltaproteobacteria bacterium | reverse complement strand
CCTGACTTGAAGTTGCACGAGTGCGGACTTCCCAAGGACATGGCCGCCGAGCTGTACAAACCGTTTGTAGTGCGTAAGCTCATTGAGCGCGGAATCGTGAAAACGGTGAAGTCGGCCAAAAAAATCATCGACAAGCGCGAAGCGGTTGTTTGGGACATCCTCGAAAACGTGATGAAGGGCCACCCGGTTCTTCTCAACCGAGCCCCGACGCTGCACCGCTTGGGCATTCAGGCGTTCCAGCCCCGCATGATCGAAGGCAAGGCCATTCAGTTGCACCCGTTGACGTGTACGGCATTCAACGCTGACTTTGACGGTGACCAGATGGCCGTTCACCTTCCGCTGGGTCCGGCCGCCATTTTGGAGGCGCAGATCTTGATGCTGGCTTCGCACAACATCCTGAACCCTGCTAACGGATCGCCGATCACGGTTCCTTCGCAAGACATGGTCTTGGGTCTGTACTACATGACCAAGCCGAAGCGCAACCTTACGGGCGACCCCGTGAAAGGCGAAGGCATGACCTTCTACTCGGCCGAAGAGGTTACCATCGCGTTCAACGAGCGCCAGGTTGACCTGGGTGCGGTAGTGAAGATCCGTGCGCGCGTCGAACTGGAAAACGGCGAATTGGGCACCAAGCTGATTGAGACCTCGGTAGGGCGCATTTTGTTCAACAAAGTTGTTCCCGAGAAAGTAGGGTTCATCAAC
>JALRCK010000772.1 GCA_023262305.1 Deltaproteobacteria bacterium | reverse complement strand
TTTGACCGTACGGGACTCAATATTGAAGGGTATCCCCCTCAAAAAGACGAAACTTCTAAGGAGCATAAAGAAATGGCAAGAGCCGTCGGAATCGACTTGGGTACCACGAATAGCTGCGTATCCGTATTAGAAGGTGGCGAGCCCACCGTTATCGCAAACGCGGAGGGTGCCCGCACCACTCCATCGATCGTTGCATTCGCAAAGAATGGCGAGGTACTCGTTGGTGAAGTCGCTAAGCGTCAGTCGGTCACCAACGTTGATCGCACTATCCGTTCAGTCAAGCGCCATATGGGCACAAACTGGACCACAGATATTGATGGCAAGAAATACACCGCACAAGAAATTTCAGCCCGTATCTTGCAGAAACTCAAGCGAGATGCCGAGGCGTATCTCGGTGACACAGTCACCGATGCAGTTATCACTGTTCCTGCATATTTCAATGACGCACAACGTCAAGCCACAAAAGAAGCTGGCGAAATCGCCGGACTCAATGTTCTTCGTATCATCAACGAGCCAACATCAGCCGCGCTTGCATACGGTCTAGATAAAGGCGATAAAGAACAAACCATCCTTGTCTTCGACCTCGGTGGTGGAACATTTGACGTTTCCCTTCTAGAAATCGGCGACGGTGTTGTAGAAGTTAAAGCAACCAATGGTGATAACAATCTTGGTGGAGATGACTGGGATCAATCACTCGTTGATTTCTTAGTGAAGACTTTCGCCGC
>JALRCK010000771.1 GCA_023262305.1 Deltaproteobacteria bacterium | reverse complement strand
GATCACGAGGTCACCGACCCGGTCTCGCGCGGATCCTCGCGCGCATCGACGCCGGCATCGCCGAGCGTGATGCGGACGAGGGCGGGCACATGACGCTCGATACCGAGCGTCAGCACGGCGGCGAGCCGAGGAGCCGTGTCCTCGTCCTCGAGGAAGTCGTCGGCGTCGATCGGCAGCTCGATCATCACGACCTCGTCCACCGCAGGGAATCCTCCCTTGGCCGCTATGACCATTCCGGCGAGGGTCTCGTAGTCGCCCTCGGGCAGGGCGACGTCGAGCGCTCGCTCTGCCTCGTCGATGGGAGTGTCGCCCGGCATGACCCAGCCTTCTCCGTCGAAGTGGTGCGGAATCTCGGGAACGTCGTGCTCGTCGGTGATCTCGCCGACGATCTCCTCGGCGAGGTCCTCCAGGGACAGCACTCCGGAGAAGCCGCCGTACTCGTCGACGACGCAGGCGAGCTGATTGGACGACTCGGTCAGCACCGACAGCGCCTCGGGCAGGCTCATGACGGTCGAGACGAGCGGGGCCGGCCTCATGACGGTGCGAACCGATGCGGAGTCAGGCTCGTGGGTGGCCAGCACGTCGACGAGGTGGACGACGCCGAGGACGTCCTCCCCGTTCGAGGCGAGAACGGGGTACCGGGAGTGCCCGGTCGACATCAGCTCGCGCACCTGGCCGATCGTCTCCCGTGAGGTGATGGTGTCGGCCTTCGTGCGCGGGACCATGGCGTGCTGCACCGTC
>JALRCK010000770.1 GCA_023262305.1 Deltaproteobacteria bacterium | reverse complement strand
TGCCTTTTCAAACCTATGTATTCAGTTTGAAATAACTCTTAAAGAGTTGGGTTTTCCCATTCGGAAATTTTCGGATCAAAGTTTACATACAACTCCCCGAAACTTATCGCAGTATATCACGTCCTTCATCGACTTTCAGTGCCAAGGCATTCACCAGACGCCCTTAAACGCTTGATTTATGCACAGAAAAAATTTTTCTGTGTAAATTGAATTTTTAAAATTTGTGAAAAATAAATTTTTCACAAGGATATAAAAATATTGATACAAATTAACAATGTTAAAGAATTTCTCTAAAATTTGGTGGAGGATAGCGGGATCGAACCGCTGACCTCCTGACTGCAAATCAGGCGCTCTACCAGCTGAGCTAATCCCCCTAATAAAAATGGTGGGCCGAGAAAGACTCGAACTTTCGACCCCACCCTTATCAAGGGTGTGCTCTAACCAACTGAGCTACCGGCCCTTTTGTTGAATGAACTCTTTTACAAACATTAGAGATAAGGAAGAGAAACGAGGACGGCTACAATGTACAATGTTAAGTGATAGTTCAAAAGTAAACTTTTGAACTGTCCTTAGAAAGGAGGTAATCCAGCCGCAGGTTCCCCTACGGCTACCTTGTTACGACTTCACCCCAGTCGCTGACTATACCTTGGTCAAACGCCTCCTTGCGGTTAGCAATCTGCTTTAAGGTAGAACCAACTTCCATGGTGTGACGGGCGGTGTGTACAAGACCCGGGAACGTATTCACC
>JALRCK010000076.1:1393-8589 GCA_023262305.1 Deltaproteobacteria bacterium | reverse complement strand
GAGGGGCTTACCCTGAGACTTAAAGAGCATCTCGAACTCAGTCGGAATGTTGTCTTCGATGTAGGGGCTCTTAAGAAGGTCGGTGGTGTGTCGAAGGACCTCCCACTTGGACGGATCAAGGAGGGGGCACGTTGACGCAAAGTACTCCTGGTGGTCTGTCTTGTACCGAAAGAAGCCGCCGGGTTTAAGGAGTGACCACATCGTCTCAACCAGCTCCGCGTTGATAAGTCGATTTTTACGCCACCTGCGCTTATCCCATGGGTCTGGGTAGTTAATGAAGAAGGCGCTGACCTGTCCTGGGGAGAAGAGGTGCTTGATCTGACGGGCATCGGTGCGAAGCACTCGGATGTTTGAAAGCTCCTTTCCTTCAGCTTTCTCCCCAGTCTTAAAGGCCCGTTTGAACCGGATCTCAAGACCGATACACAGCGCTTGTGGAGAGCGGGCCGCTAATCGGATGAGGTGCATACCTGAACCAGACCCGAGCTCCACGTAGCAATCGGGGTAGGTGTCGATAATCGATTGGATCTCGCGCCGTGAGTTCTCGGCGAGCTCCCGGTCGTTCTCGGCCACGATGATGCCGGGTTTCGTGGTAACGAGCTGCATGTACTGATTTTCCCAGGTCATGGGGCTTAGAATACGTCAGCCAGCATGCTATTTCAAATCGGGTGCCTAAGTAGCCGAGTCTGATAGAGAGTTTGGCGAATCATACCTACCACAGGTTCTCACCGCTTTATCTCTATGCTTCACACCCTATCGCGCCTCCTTAATTGGGATTTCATCAAGATGGGTAAGGGAATCCAATCCCGCCATGCCCGCTGCGCTGGATACTGGGAGCCTCATCTACGGTGCACGCGTGAATTCATCGATGCGCACGCGCATGGGGGGGGACGGATCGCCATCTTAGGTGCGGGGCGGTTGCTCGATGTTGACCTTGGAGCGCTCCTCTCCCGCTTCTCAGAGATTCATCTCTTCGACGCGGATCCGACCGTTCTTAAAACCTGGCGTCATGCGAGTGGACTTGCGTTTCGTGATCGTGTGGTGCCCCGTATTACGGACGTGACGGGATCTCTCAAGGAATGGTCTGCTGGACTAACGCAGGCGGTTCGTCAGAAGCGTCTCGCTGTGTACCTTGATTCGCTCCAGCCCCGAAAAGGAGGATGGGAGCATGAGGCGTTCGATGGAATTATATCCCTTAATTTAAGCGGGCAGATCCCGATCTATTGGCGCGACCGAGTAGTAAGCGTTGCGCGAACCCTAAGTGACGAGGATGAGAAAGCCCTCATCAATTCGATGGCTCGGCTACAATCGGCGCACATCTGCGCAGTACGAGAGCGCGCACGCGCGTGGTCCATCATGATAACCGACACTGAGTATTACGCGTACACCGTCGACCGCGCCGAGTGGGATGTAGAGCCAGCGCTCTATGGAACAACTCTGCAAGATATCAATACCGCCGTAAGCGGGGTTGAAAAAATAGCAGATGGCCGATGGTTGTGGCACCTCGTCCCTCAATTTATTGAGTCCGATGAAGAGGGGATTATTCATAGGGTGGAGGCCTTCGCGTGGAGCTCCAATAATCCAAAGCCATAGTTCCTGTATTGTATGCGCTCGCAAAGCGGAGCCACCCAAATTGCACGTAGTCTCATCGATGAGTCAGGGACGCGTGGACTGCCTGATGAGCGTTTTCTCCCTATACCAAGCCGGTCATGAGCCCAAGAGCGATGGCTAAAAGCAGGATCGATACGAGTAACTGAATCCCGCGATAGGTAACCTTGTGGAGTAAGCGGGCCCCGAAGAACGCCCCCAGAAAAGCGCTGAGGCAAGCAAGCACCACGAGCTGCGGTTCGGCAGGTCCGCTGACTCCCATGGTCCATCCATAGACGAGCAATCGAGCGATATCGACGAGTGCTGCCACAACAACACCGGTCGCGATAAATTCCTCTTTCGTAAGTCCTGCCTTGACGAGGAACATAGTTCGGAGCGCACCCTGGTGACCAGTTAACCCGCCAAAAAATCCGCTCAACGCGCCTCCTATGGATAGGAAGCGGCGTTCGAAGGTGAGTTGGGCGAACGCGGGGACAAGCTCAAGAAGAACGAAGAGCAGGATCAGCCCGCCGGCGACCGCTTTGATGGGGAGCACCTGACGTGACGCTCCAAAGATGCTGAGCTCATAGAGTGGTGGCATCCCACTCAGGCGGGAGAGGAGGAGAGCGCCAAAAAATGATGCCACCACGGCAGGTAAGCCAAAGTAGAATACTGCGCTCCACGATGTGTGACGACCGACGAGAGCAACTTTAAAAATATTGTTCGCGAGGTGCACTATCGCGGTTATCGAGATAGCGACACTGATGGGAAAAAAGAGGGCGACCACGGGCATAAGGAGTGTGCCGAGACCAAACCCTGAAAAGAGAGTGAGCGTTGAGGCAAGCAGCGCAGCCAAGCAGATGAGGAGGGCAGTCATTCGGCGATGGTAGCGCGAGGCGGCGCCGGCAAGCTATCTGAAAAAAACCGAGAGCCCCCCGCCGCCCGTTGAATGTCATGCGGCGGTGTCGGGCTTGGGGAAGGCATCAAAAGAAAGATAGGATCTCCTTGGCACTGCCTACCGACACAAAGTGGCCTGCCGTGATGATCCCTACCACGTGTAATCCTGCGCCTCCTTGATCGACGCGAAGCCCACCTTCTGCGCCATCACACGGAATGAGTTGAAGTTCTTCACCAGAAGCTGGAAGCGCAACGGCACCATGAGCCCCTCCTGTTGCGCGGCGAGAAACCCCTTGAGGAAGGTATTTCCGTCCGATGTCTTGCCATTCAGGGCCTCTGTCACTCGAGCTGTAATTCGAGCCTGCTCTGAGGATGACACTGGACGTCCTTGAAGTTTTGAAAGACCTTCAACGAGAAGAGAGGCTACCGCCTCGTTTGATTTCGCCTTCCTGATCTGTTTTAGGATAAGGCGATCTTGCACGGTTAATTTAAGGTACATAGAGCGATCGAGGATCGCTACCTTTCCTCCATCCATAAGCCTGAGATTCCCCGGAGAGATGTCCGAGTGTACCAGAGTCGGTCCCATGTTGAAGATACTCCCTTCAATCTGTGCGATGTAGTGCTGGAGCGCAAGCGCTACAGCGCTCTTCGCCATCGTCGGATTCTCACGAGCGATCTCCTCAAGCTCAGTAAAATTTCGTCCAGGAATAAACTCCTCTCGCCGAACAAGCAAGGTACCGGTAGGAGTGCTGTGCGGTATATGGATTGAGAGCGGGCACTTTCGACTCGGCTTCCAGTTGTTCCAGTGCTTTCGAAATTGGACGTCATCGCGTTCATACTCAGCGTCTTTGAGCTCGGTCGATATCCATTCATCGACGAGGTTAATCACATGCGCGCCGATGGCGAACACCTCATCCTCTTTCTCAAGCTGCGCCTGAGCGGCGCGCATACTGTGGAGGATTCGTTTGGTGTGGTACTCCGGATTTGGGTTCGCGACACGAATGACCTCTTGTTTTCCGTTTTTAAGCTCCACGAGAAACACAGAGTAGAGCGCCCCGCCGCCGATACGTTTCATGGAATGAAGGCTCGCAGCGTACTGCGGGAGCGACTTTTCAACGGTGTTGAGGGCGCTCTGCTTTGATTGACCCTTGCGGGCGTCGTATACCTGCAAAAACTCTTTTTCAATCTCAGGTGGGAGCTCAACGATTCCGCCGAGCAGTTGCAGAGCTCTCGTTCCTGGTGTCTGCAGGTTTCGCGAGAAGTCCAAGATAAACGGAATTGGGCCGCGACGACTCAAAGATTTATGATCTGAGAGTACGATCCCGCACATCTCCATCAGGTTGTCCGTGCTCTCCGAAACGGACCGCTGAGTTCTCGGATCCCGGCCAGAGAGGGCCCATTCAAAGTGTCTTGAGATCTCTTCGTGCAGTCGGTAGTGAATAGCCTTCACGCTCGACGGGTCCGGTGGGGCTTGGCGCGGGCACTTGCTCTCATCCCACCCCAACTCCTCAAGGAAGCGGTGAGCCGCTTGACTGGCGAATGGCTTAAATGAGGCCGAGACGCGTGGCGCCCTTAAAAAGTGATCGAGGAGCATCGGAGTGAGAGCGATTCCGAGGTCGTCGGCTGGAACAGCGCGGAAGAGGGCGCGGAACGCCTGCGAGGATAGATTTGTAAGAGTGTCCGAAGGAGAGCTTGTCAGCATCATGTTGAGGAGCCCATCGGCAACCTGAACTCTTCGCTCCGGGGAGATAAGAACACCTCGGGCGGGATCGTTCGCCAACTTGCGAAGCGCCATGAGGCGCTCCCCGATCCCAAGACCATACAGACCTTGGCGCACGGCGTTGGCTGTAATCGTCTCGGGAGAGCCGAGCTCTGACTCATCAAAATCTCCCTTGGATGTGAATGTGGCCGGTGTCAGGTGAGTTACCTGGTCTACAAAATCCTCTGTTCTGTCCTCGGACTCCTCGCCTCGTCGATACTCGTGTCGTTCAGGGAGTTGCTCCGTGCGGAGCGGGTGTACGAGAGTGTCTCGTTGGGCATCCCACCACCTTTGAGAGACCATCTCGGTGAGGTCACGATCATCCTGGGCAGACGAGAGTCCGGTAAACAGGAACTCGAAGGAGTCCCACCTCGCCGCTTTTGATAAAATGAGATCGCCGATGACGAGCTTGCCTGCCCGATCTGCAAGACGATCCGCTTGCAAGAAGTGCTCTTTGGAGAGCTTCGCAACGGTTTTGATCTCGTGAACGGTAATGGCGGTTTCATCAAGCTTCTCAAGGGTCTCAAGGTTGTGCCACTGCCGTTGAGGGTTGAGGTTCTCAAAGAGCTCATGGGCAGCTCTGAGAGCGCCGGCGGTCTCAACCAAGCGAAGGATGATCGCTCGTTGGATCGGGCGCGCCGATACCTGGTTCGGATCAAAGAAACTTACCGCGAGGGCATGCTTCAAAAATTGCTCTGAAGAGCGATCCTCAGGATATACCTCTCGCAGCGCTTGTTCGCCCACCTTGAGCACCTCCGAGTGTCGGGACTCTTCATCTGGCTTCACAATAGCGGTAAGAGTGACGAATGTTGAAAGCCTCTCAAGCACCTTTTGACTCGAACATGGGGTGTCGAGGATCTCCGCGCACAGGGACTTAAAAATAGCTTCGTGGAGACCCACCTCGGAGTGAGGATCTCCTTGTCGAACAGGGATTGGCTCCTGTTTGATCAGGGCTTCCGGGCGCTCGCTCCTCAGCTCGTTCATCAGGTGCACGAGGTCCTCAAAACAGGGCGCTTTCAAGCGAAGACCCTCGTCTATGTTTGATGATATCTGGTCTCTTTGCTTCGCCTTTTCGCACAGTGCGTGGAATAGTCCCGCTTCAAGTGTCATCAGGCGCGCGGCGTGTTTGAAGGTGGCGTTCTCCATAACGACCGCGGAGCCTTGAATCTCTGTAAGGTAGATCTTCTCGGCAAGAGCCAAGCGAGTGAGAGGCATCGACATCCGCTTCTCTGCGTCGTTGAGCCATGATATCGAACTGCGATCGACTGCGCTGGGAAGTTGTCGAGCGACGAGGTATGCCTCTTGGAAAAGCTTCTGAATCTCATCGAGAGCCGCGTCTGCCTCTTCGGGATGTGCGACTTTTTGGATAAGGGGTTGAGCTTTGAGCAAGGTCGCGCGGAACTCGGCTTGGCTGTCGTCGAGCGAGAGGAGCTTTAGTTTGCTCCTTGTGAAGTGCTGCAGTTTCGAGGCCAGGTTTTTATCAGGGATGCGCTTTGTAACGAATTCAAGCGCAGTGCTCACTGAGGCAGGTTGTGTAAGAAAGGGGGATTTCCTTTCATTAATAAGGCGTACCGTCTCGTCACATTGGCTGCTGTCGATATCAGTGAGGTGCGCGGCGAGGTGCAGGAACGCTTGGGCGTGCAGCGTGCCCTGTGTGTCCTCCAAGTTTCCTGAAGGTCCTCCGAGTGTCCTCGGAGCGAGTGCTTCGACGATACTGTGCATATGAGAGAGATACGTATCACAATCAATCGAATCATCTTCGTCGCGGTCAAACACACAATTATCGACCAGAGAGATTCGGGCGATCTCGTGGATGAAATCTCTCGCCTGTTCATAGGCGATATTTCCCTCGATCAGTGAGAGAAGGTTTATGGCCTGGTTGAGATCCTCAGTTGAGGAGAGGTTGTTTGAGAAGCCTTGCAGAGCCATTACGGCTCGTTTCTGTAGTGGGCCAATAAGCGATCCCTTAACGCGATCCGGAGTCATTCCGGCAAGCAGGAGTTCGACGCCTAAGAGCTGTCGCTCTGCATCAGGGGAAAGACCGTGCGCCGATGCTTTCTCCGAAACCTCCTGGAAGAGCTTTGCAAAGGTCATCTGCGTGACCTCGGTATAGGAATCAAGGCGAAACTGCGCTCCCTTGCTCGATGAGAGTTCAGTAACCATCCTTCTCTGGGTTTCCAAATCCCCCATAAGCTTTGGAATCGTCCATCGAAGAGATGACATCTCAGACGCGGCGACCGCCTCGCGGAGCTGTTCTCGGTAGCTGTCGTAGCCCCGGTCAAGGGGAGGGCTTTGAAGAAGGCTTTCCACCCGGCTTCCGTTGCCGAGGGGTTCAAGTTCGCGAGCAATGAAGGCGGGGATCGCACGAAGAGGTTTCGACAACGAGCCGCACTCGCCTGCAACCGCGCCCTCGGCGCTGAGATCCCTAAAGAGTGTGAACGTCTTTAAGTTCATGATTCGATCGATCAGCGTTCCGTGCTCGATATCCCACGCAGTCGGCGCTAGCTCGCGGAAGCGCTCTAGTGCCGAAATTGCCCCCATAGGTGAGGAGCCTCGTGCCGGATGGGCGAGCGCGTGAAACGCTTCGAGATCGGCGTCGTATTCGCTCACCCTACTCTCGCCCATCTGTCGCTTGACGGAGTCAGTAGCCTCAATGTTTTTGAGATGCCCATGAGCAAGGTGCATCACCTCGTGAAGGAGTACGAAATCGAGCTCCTCAACGTATCTCAGGAATGAGAGCATCTCGGGCGAAATCACGATAGCAGCCCCAGAGGTTACGCATGCGTTTATCCCCATTCCTTTTCGGGCAAGAATGATGAGCTCGGGTTTCTGATCGATCTTGATGTCGGTCAAGAGCATCGCCAGTCGCGCCGCGACGAACTTGTGCACTGAGCTCGTCTCAGGTAGCCGCTGATAGTGAGCGACGAGCGTTGTTGAGGAGTGATCGATCTTGTCA
>JALRCK010000076.1:0-1383 GCA_023262305.1 Deltaproteobacteria bacterium | reverse complement strand
CGCCACCTCATACTGGGTTGGCACCCTAGACCTCGCGTTGAGCGAGTGTATGGGAGATGGAGAGTGGCTGAAAGGCTCGGCAAGTTTGGGTGCGCGCTCGCGCTCAAGAGTCAGCGCGTGATCATCTTTAGGCGCAAGAGCGCCGTGCTTGATTGTCATAGTATCCCCCCCCGGTTTGAGGCCCCTCGCTTAGTGAAAAACGAAGTGACATCAGCCTCAATCGCCTAAGATATGCGACTTAGCTGTGACGGTGTGCACTTAAAAACGCCATATATACGCGTTTTAAGGGGGGCTCTTTAATCGGGGGCTGTTAACCCCCTGATGAAAGGAGAGCGTGTGACTACTTGAGGGGGAGGAGGATATTGGTTCCTCCACCATTCCCAACGCTGACCGAGAGAGGGGCTTTTCCATCCCACCGTTGTGCGATCTCAAGTTGTATAACCTCGGGCGCAGACTTAAGCGCGTCTCCCTTAATTCCAACGGATTTAGCCTCAGCCTCTGCTCGAACGATAGTGATCTCGGCCTGCTTCTTCTCTTTGTCGAGTTCGAATGATTTTGCAAAAGCCTCTTGTTCACGAACGACTTTTTGTTCGATCGCTTGCTCGAGTTGATCAGAGAGGTCAATGTTAGTGAGCGAGACATCTACTATCTGAAGCACATCCCCAACAGCCTGACGGAGCTTGGCGAGAACGTCATCCTTGACGCGCTCCCGGTTCTTCACAAGATCTTCGGCGCGCGAGAGGGCTGTGACCTGCTTAATGACCTCTTGTACTCGCGGCTCAATGAGTGTGGCGTATGGCTCACCTTTGTATTGCTGGAAGAGCTTTACTACTTGGCTCGCTGGAACCCTGTACATCACAGTGTACGAAAAGGAGATGTTCTGAAGGTCGCTTGAAAAGCTCGGGGCCTTTCCATCTGCTTTAAGCTGCATGATCGGGAAGTCGAGGATCCGTTGAATAAAGGGCCACTTGAAGGTGATACCCTCGGGAAGCTCGTTCGGGTTCACCTTCCCAAGCGTTACCGAGATGCCTCGGTGTCCGGGCGGCACGATGTGATACGTTTGAAGCCCGAGAAATCCGATTACTACCAAGATTAGAATCAGGCTTGAAAAGGTCTTTTCTTTACGCCCAAAATTTCCGCCAATATCGATGATTGTTCCGTTCATGGTAGCTCTCCTCGCTTGCCTATCTTGTGGTTGTGGGGACCGTAAAGATGAAAGGTCCTCGTTCAGCGATGTTGCTGCCAAATACGGGGAAGAGCAAGCCTGATTGTAAGGGAGGGGGCTTTTACTTCTGCGGTCTCTGTGCGACAACGGGTCTGGGATTCCAGGGAGTAGACCATGGTAGAGCTTTTTTCGATCGAAAACGCTATAGCGTTGATGAC
>JALRCK010000769.1:261-772 GCA_023262305.1 Deltaproteobacteria bacterium | reverse complement strand
CAATTGCTCATGCACGGTGGTCAAGAAGACCTGTCCGCCGCAAGATCTCAACATTCTAATCGCTAAAGCTCTCATCTCGTCATCGAATTCAGCTGAAAAATCGTCCACCACCATCACCGGGCGAACCTTGCAGCCCTCATAGATGTAGTTGGCCAGACTCCCCACAAGATGGAAAACAAGGGCCTTCAGCTGTCCCCTGGAAGCTGTCTTCGCCATGGCATGGCCCTCTGAAAGTATGACCAGCTCGGCCTTGTGAGGCCCACTCAGGGTCTGACCAGATTGAAGCTCCGCTTGCTGATTCCTCTGGAGACACTCGAGCAGGCCGAGGTCCTCTTTCCACCCCCTGCGGTAGCGAAGACCTAGGGAACCTATTCGAGCGCTAAACGGGTTTTCGCGGGAAAAGCGTTCGTTCAGAAATGCCACACAGCGACGCCTCGCCTCGTCGATAGCTTCTCCTTTGGACGCGAGCTCCCGGCTCCAATACTCGAGTTCCGCCGGTCTACTCCCGGTC
>JALRCK010000769.1:0-251 GCA_023262305.1 Deltaproteobacteria bacterium | reverse complement strand
ACGTGGAACACGGACCGATCAAGAAGGGAGCGCCTGACCCGCGGGCCACCCTCGACGATGTCGAAACTATGAGGTTCGATTACCAGCAGTGGGAACCTGCTCGCCACGCCGGCTGCGCTGGTCACCGGCAATTGGTTGACGGTAATCCGGGTACTGTCGCGCTCCTTGATGATTCGGATGGCCGCAGATTCGGCGTCCTCCTCTTCAGCGGGGACAACCTCTCCGGCGACCCCAAACCAGGTCTGTCCGTG
>JALRCK010000768.1 GCA_023262305.1 Deltaproteobacteria bacterium | reverse complement strand
GCGCGTCCGGGATGCCGTACTGGTACGGGCCGCCGACCACCTGGGGCACGGCGTCGAAGTTGAACAGCGGCGGCGGCGAGGAGACCATCCACTCGAGGGTCTTGCCGCGCCAGGGGTTCCACGGCGCCTTGGGGCCCGACTTCCACGACGTGATGATGTTGTAGAAGAAGATGATCGTCGCCACCCCGAGCATGTACGAACCCACCGTCTCGATGGAGTTCACCGTCTCGAAGCGCGGGTCGTAGTCGGCCACGCGGCGCGGCATGCCCTGCAGGCCCTGCCAGTGCATCGGGAAGAACGTGAGCTGGGTGCCGATGAACGTCAGCCAGAAATGCCACTGGCCGAGGCGCTCGTTGTACATCTTCCCGGTCATCTTCGGGAACCAGTAATAGAGGCCCGCGAAGATGGTGTAGACGCTGCCGCCGTAGAGCACGTAGTGCAGGTGGGCGGTGACGAAGTAGGTGTCCGACATCTGGATGTCGGCCGGCACGATGCCGAGGAACACGCCCGACAGTCCGCCCATCAGGAACGTGAAGAGGAAGCCCAGTGCCCACAGCATGGGCGTCTTGATGTGGATCCGTCCCTGCCACAAGGTGGCGAGCCACGACCACATCTTCACGCCGGTGGGCACCGCGATGATGATCGTGGTGATCATCATGGGCACGCGCAGCCAGGCCGCCATGCCGGACACGAACATGTGGTGCGCCCACACGCCGAATCCGAGAACCGCGATGGCCACCATCGAGAACGCCATCGCGCGGTAGCCGAAGAGCGGCTTCCGGGCGAATGTCGCGATCACCTCG
>JALRCK010000767.1 GCA_023262305.1 Deltaproteobacteria bacterium | reverse complement strand
AGCCTTGAAACCATAGCGAGGTGGGACAGACCTCGCATTTCGAACCTCGCTTGACCCATCTCGACAGAACAAATATCCGCCCGCTACTACAGTTCAGCTACTTACGAAAAAGTGATCGATCGTCCTATCCCTCAGCTTCGGCAGTAGTTTCGCATGTATATGACCGCCCGTTTTAAGTAATCGTTATCCCTTAAATCACGATTTTAGGATCTCAAGCATAACCTTAAGCAAATCACTGGGAGATTCTGTGTATGCAAAGTAGATGCGGGTTCGATGTATCAAAGAACGGCGAGCTATCGCTGCCAGACCGGGGCACTTTTGCTGTGCCACCAGTTCGCACGGATGATGCTGATAAGGCGGAGGCAAGAGAACGTTGTGCGCGCGCTTTGAAACTAATGGGAAACTTAACCCAACCAGAAATTCAAGAATTTGTAGGATACGAATTTGACAGGGGTCCAGAGTCTGTAGCTGGGCAGATGAGACGGTACTATTTAATGATTAAAAGAGATGCGCCTGATAGAGCAGAATTATTCCAGCAACAAGTCGGGGATATAAAAATTGACGCCGAATTGGGTCAAAAAGAGGTTCTTAAATTATGCGCAGATGTTCACCGCTTTGTATCAGGATTTGTGATAAGGCACGACGGAAAATTATACTCTTCGAACAGCTTGATAGTTGAATAAGAGGCGATAGCAAAGGCTTAGCTGGCGGAGCGGACGTAAGCTATTTATAAAATTTAAAAGGTTGTGTCTGCTTTCCCGCTCGACGCTCTGGTCCAGGGGCTAAAGCCCCTCGCCCCTGATCGGGGCTTC
>JALRCK010000766.1 GCA_023262305.1 Deltaproteobacteria bacterium | reverse complement strand
GTTTTTCTCAAGGTTATGATTTGTGCAATTGCTGAAATGATCAGCAATCTTACCCTTTTTATGAAACTCTTTTGACAAGTGTTGCGGCAATGCAACAAATAATTACTCAAAACAATGCTGCACTGTTGCGCATTTGCAACAAAAACAGCGCATCATAAAAAATTAAATCAAGAGGCGGCTCATTTTAATAAAACTTGATTCGACAAAACCTCTTAATTTTTGCATCGACACTAAAAATAAGAAGAACAATACCTCTGCAAGGCTCAATAAAGAGCCTGCATCTCTATAGAGATAGATAGATAGATAGATAGATAGATAGATGAATGAATGGATAGATAGACCAATAAAGAGACGGCTTAAGAGATCCAATCAAAAAAGAGGAAGCTTATAAAACTAACAGAGAGAGAGAGAGAGAGAGAGAGAGAGAGAGAGAGAGAGAGAGAGAGCCTGTAACCGCAGACGCTAAAAAAGAGAAAATGCCCAAAACCGATAAAATACTTACTCAAATAATCCCTCAGCACATTAAAGCCTGCGAATCATCTCTCCATAAATCTATCTCCAGATCCTATCTACGCGCCCCTCGCCGTCTCTTCGAGAGATAAAACTCCTCTCCGCTTCCGCCTCTTCGTTCTCTTAACATCTCAATGCATGCGTCTCTTCACAGCGCATATGTTAAATTTTGCACATCAATTAGGCGTATTGTCTGATATCAAATCACTTCGCTGTGGCGCAAATAACACAGCATCTCTCAAAACGTTTTTTTCAATCATTCTTTACTTGCAATCATGCGTTGAGACAGCAACCCTGTGTCCTGGT
>JALRCK010000765.1 GCA_023262305.1 Deltaproteobacteria bacterium | reverse complement strand
GAGTTGATCTTACCTTCGCGGGAGCCCCCGTGATGAAGCGAGGAAAGATCGTCGCTCACGACCGCAAAAAGATCCGTAAGCTGATGTCGGTGAGAGACATCCCGATTCAGCTCAACCTCAACCTTGGGAAAGGCAAGGCACGCGCGTGGGGATGCGACCTGACCCATGGGTATGTTGATATCAACGTGAGCTATAACTAAACGTCGTGAGTGATATCGATTGGCACAAGGTGCACTTTGTCCGATTGGCAGCCTACTGCCAACGAGCCGCCGCGGACCTAAATCTCTCCGTCACCAGCCCCTTTAAACTCGATGCTGGCACCGCAGAGGAATGCGCCTTTGCAGCCCTCTTCCCTCACCTTGGCACCCACAACGGAATCGTTGTGTGCCTCTCTACTGACTGGGCAGATCTGAGCGATAAAGCAGCAGCAGCCGGGTATACCTGCGTTGGGGTATCCCCGGAAACGTGTGCTTCGTACGACCCAAAACACTGGGCATCATGCATCGCCGAATGGAATTCATCTGCTCCCGTCGCATAAGAGCCATAAACCTAATTCCATCTGGCGAGTTGCCCGAAAACTCATTATACCAGGGGTGGTCGCCGATCACGTTACCACAAGGAACTCCATGCGCGCATACCTTACCAATGCCTTACTGGCTTGTCTCGCAACGACAACTACCCTTACTGGCTGCGGAGGGGGCGGAGGAAGTGATGACTCCTCAACCTTTTCAGGTGCTGCAACGGTTAGTCTTGACCTAACGCCGTCAACGATCGATTCGGGAGACGAAACCCTGATAAAGACGTGGGTGGGGGATGTCCACCAAAAC
>JALRCK010000764.1 GCA_023262305.1 Deltaproteobacteria bacterium | reverse complement strand
GCCACGCCAAGACCGATATTAAAGAGAGAGAACACAGGCAAAAGGGTAAGATCCCTCACACCACCCTCCTGCCCGAGCACATCTCGAATGACTTTCAGCTGCTCGGCGAGCATAGCGTTCGTATAGATGACGCCTTTCGGAGTTCCGGTCGCTCCTGAGGTAAAGGCGATGAGTGCACAATCCTCCGCCTTGAGGGGGTCATTCTTGCGTAAGATCGGGAGTGGCACTGGAGCCAACGGAGCGTTCGCAAATCTCTTGAGGTACCCAAGCGAGTGACCGCGGGAGAAGCCCCACTCCGAAGCGATAACGTGAAACTTGATGCGATGAAAGAGCGACCTCTTCAGCAAGCGCAAGAGGTGCGCCCGAGGCGAACCGATGAAGGCATCGGGATTTGCATCCTGAATGCATCGAGCGAGACGCTCAAGACCCATGCCTGGATCTAGAAATACCGGGGTCGCCCCCCGTCCCATGACCGCAACACTCAAAGCGATGAAGTCCGCGCCAGGCGACACGAGCATCAGCACCCGATCTCCTGGAACTAATCCCAAGTCGCCTAAGCCACGTTGATACTGATTCACGAGCTTCGCGAGATCGCCGTACGTGGTGTGGGCATAGTGCAGAGCGCTTCCATTGATAGGGTCTCGAACCCACCTCGGGGTGATCACCGCAGAGAGCTGAGGAGCGGCTTCAGCGATGCGCATGACCTGGTCGTAGATGACGTGAACACTTCCCTGCTCACGCTCAAGAACATCGTGGGCAGCAGTCTGTTGCTGCACTGTCTCAGTCGATCGGGAAAGGAATTCCTTGATAGCCGGGATCGCGATCTTCGGTGCGTCATCTAAAA
>JALRCK010000763.1 GCA_023262305.1 Deltaproteobacteria bacterium | reverse complement strand
AAGTTCACCAAGCAGCTAGGCGAGACGGCCGAGAACATCGGCGACCTTATCGCCAACATGGTGAAGCTCGACAGCGCAACGTCCTTCCTCAAGGAATTGGGCATCCGCGCGCGCGTTATCTCGACGCCGACGCCGGAGGCGAAGTCGCCGGCAGAGATCGAGGCGGAGCGCGTCAAGGTCGCCAATGAGGCCGCGCAGAAGGCGATCCAAGACACTATCGATGCCGCCCGGAAGAATAGCGGGGACTTCATCCCCAACGCCGACGCCATCGACAAGACGCGCGCGGCGATTGTCAGCTTTCAGGCCGCACTGGCGACTGACGCTACGGCCCGCGCGACCGATGACACGGGGAATTGGATACGGGCTCTGGCCATCGCTAAGGAGAAGCTCGACCAGATCACCGACCCGATCACCTATGAGATCGGCCTGCTGGGCGAGGAGAACCGCGTGCTGCGGGCGTCCATCGAGCAGCGGGCGCAGGAGCAGCGCACCCTCGATGCCACGCGCGCCGTCCGCGAGAAGCTGGGCGAGACTGAGACGGCCTACGCGCGGTCCCAGATCAAGAACCTCGCCGACGCCAAGGCCGTCAATGAGGAGCTTCGCCGCAATCAGGAGTTCACGCAGGCGCAGACGTCGCAGCAGGAGCGGCTGCGCGGCACCATCGAGGGCACGACGGTCGTCTACAACGAGCTAACGCGCGCCTATGAGGCCAACACCGACGCGGCCGAGATCAACGCCAAGACCGTCGAGAACATGAACCGGGGGGACGCCCCTGAAATGGCCCGCTCGCGCGCCGAGGCCGAAGTGGCGCTCGCGAGAGCCCTGCGGGAGAAGAACCAAGAGATCGAGAAGAC
>JALRCK010000762.1 GCA_023262305.1 Deltaproteobacteria bacterium | reverse complement strand
AAACAAGTCTAACTTTGTCCCGAGTTCGGAACACATTAAAAATCTTGACCCTCACTTCTGGTATGACATGGCATTTGTTACAGATGTAAAATGGGAGGGGCGCTTGGTCCAAACCCTAAAGAGACTGGGTTATGGTCAGCCAACAGCTCTTGAGTCGACCAGTGATGGGGATGCTCCCAAAGAAGGGGTTGTAGCAACCCAGGAAGGACGGGTTAGTGTCGCTCTGGGGAAACTTTACCCAAAGCTGATCGATGGTGAGCAAAGTGGTCCAGAGATGAAAGATGTTGTTGAGGCTATTTGTTTTTTCAATAAGTATAAAAGCCATGGGGGCCTGAAGGATGCGCTTAAGAATCAGAAACTCGACCGTAATGGGGAAAAACTCGAGGTCGTTTTGGATTTCCTTAAGGCAGAGCGACTCGTCGAGCTTATCCAAGGGGGGAAAAGAGTAAAATTGGTTGAAAGGCTGCCTGAGCTACTCCAGACAGCACTACATCGTCATGCCGAACCAGGGAGATTACTGTTCGATCTACGTAGCCATCGGTCGGCTAACGCCCCAATGGAGTATGGGCCCATGGCGTCGTAATGCTCCTGTAGGGCAGTAATGAGGAGCACTTTGGAGGTCTGACCCATCGGCGGCCTACCGCCTCCTTATCCTCATCTTCCTCCTGCACCAGCATCTGCACATAGCGGCGCGCGGGGTTACGGTGGTAGGTGTAGGAGGAGAATGAAGATTACGTTATCACTCCCTCTTCGCCACTGTAGTATCCGCCATACATCGCCTGGTCGCGCTCGTCCTCTGATATATCGAGGTCATTAAGAACGACACCGAGGATCCGAGCGTTCACTCGCAGGAGGCGTCTTCGGGAC
>JALRCK010000761.1 GCA_023262305.1 Deltaproteobacteria bacterium | reverse complement strand
ATACTGGGAAACATACCCGGACCGCGAGTACGCGGTCCCTCCATGCGCATCACGGCAATCCAAGCGAGTTCAAAAACTCACGCTGAATCTCGCCCCACATACGATACCCCTTCGGGTTAAAATGCATGTCTTCTGGGATGTAGATCTCTTGAGGTGGTGTTGAACCGAGACGCTGCTTAAAGGCCTCAACGGGATTCAAGAATGGCACCCCTTCAGCTTTACACACCGCCTCAATATCGTTCATAGGCTGCAACGACCACTTCCCTTCGAGCTGCTCACGGTGAGGAATGGCGGTGACAACTATCTTGATACCGTTGCTCTTGGCGAGTTGAATCAATCGCCGCAGCATATCCATGCTCCACTGAACGTCGCTTTGAGTGTCTTGGGAGCGATTCGTCCCGCACCATGCGAAGGCTTGAGTGATCCCCTCATCACCACTCCGCGCATCCCGCTTCACTTGGCTCGCCACATGAAGGATCATCCGGGCTAAAGAGGACCTCTCGGCGAGCCACGTCGCGCCCCGCTCAAACGTTGAGAGCTGTTCCAATCCCCGCTCTGTTCTTCGATGAGTGCTCAACAACGGATGTCCTGCCGGGCACGCGATCGGCTCGCCATTCTCACCTCGTACGAGTGTCGCTCGATAGAGCGAATCATCAAAGACATCGGTCATGTCGATATTCACAACGATCAGATCGGGGTGAAATTGAAGGAGCTTCGTCTTGAGGAGGAGGTAGTAGAGCGTAGGAGCATAGGAGGATGTCCCTGTGTTGATAACTTCAACCCTTTCGTACCCGGGGACTGTAAGGGAGCTACCAACGATGCTCGGCACCGTATCCTCGGCTGGGCACGTTCCTTCTATGAAGGAGTCCCCGAGGTACGCAATCCGGTA
>JALRCK010000760.1 GCA_023262305.1 Deltaproteobacteria bacterium | reverse complement strand
GAGTATTTTGCCGTGTTAAAAAATGAGCTGTAAGCTTAAAGGGGCTGGTGTATCTCCGACACAAGTAGATTCCTTACCATTACTCGGCGCTTCTTATTCATCAGCTGATCACGAGTACGGGTCAGTAGTCGTCGCTGTTCTTCCTCTTCAGTCGGCACCCTCACGCCACGCAATCTGCCTGCTGCAAGCTGCTGCGCTATCTTCAACGAATCCCGCTTATCCGTCTTAACGGTATCACGCGATGACACCTCTATTGATGCAGGGTGAACTACGAGGCAGCTCATACCTGCCGTCACGAGCTTTCGGTACAACCAAAAACCGCTGTAACCTGCCTCGTACGCCGCTCGAACGCTGGCGCCACCAAACTCCTTCGATACCAGCGACATCACAGCCTCCGCTGTCCCAGGCATCCGACACCGCTTGACGACAACCCCGTCACAAATGCAACTTGCAACGAAAAACTCACGATGAACATCCAACCCCATATACACCTGCTTACCTTCGTAACTGGGTGTTCCCATATCCCTCTCCTCTCAAAGTAATTACTCATTGCAATCACTTCGATTACTTACGGGCGGAGAGGGATTCTTTTAGAGGTCTACATAGCAACTATCCATACCTGATTTTTGCGATCTCCAGTTCGCAGTGCATTCGTGTATCTAGAGTCCCGCTTACAGCGATTTTCACCGCTTTTGCCCGATGTCTTTTGGCTCCTACTGTACAGGGGCGCAGGGGCTTTGCCGCCCCTGGTTGTACGGGTAGCCCGGGTACAGGGGCAAAGCCCGGGTACAGGGGCAAAATCAATCGCCACCCGCACGACACGACTTATCCACAGGGGGAACCTCGCCTTGAGCTCCACCCTTACGGGCTCCGCTCGGCTCCCCCTATGGATAAGTCTATCTCGGTTCCTACCGTTGAAATGTCACTGATGAACGG
>JALRCK010000075.1 GCA_023262305.1 Deltaproteobacteria bacterium | reverse complement strand
ATATCCTCGGTGTACGTCTTGCCGACGATCTCATCTAAGGCGCTCAGGGCGTCTCTGATATCCGCGACTAAGATCGGCAACGCCGGAGTCTTTGACGCAACGGCATCTGCGAACTGTTCAAGCGATTGCTCAGCCCTGCGGAGACAGTCGCGATGTCGCTCGTTAGTTACAACCTCCCCCACCTCTCCACGCTCAGGCATTCCCTTGCCAACATCCTGAACGAGCGCCTCGATGAGCGCTCCAATACCAGCGCCAGTTTTCGCTGAAATATAAAAGTTTTGCTGACATGTTTTAGAATCGCAAAACACCTTTATCATCGCGTTTGGATTGAGGTCGATCTTATTCACAACCAGCCACACGCGCTTTCCCTGCTCCCGCAAGAGATCGGCGGTTGTCTGCCAGCTCAATTTGTCATCTGTCGCGTCAACAACCAAGAGGACGAGATCGGCCCACGGGATTCGCTCTTTAGCCAGCTCAACACCGATCTTTTCGATCTCATCGGTTGTTTCGCGTATCCCCGCGGAGTCACAAAACACAAACTTTTGCCCCGCAAGAGATGCCTCTTCCTCAATAAGATCGCGCGTGGTTCCCGAGATCGGAGATACGATCGCGCGCTTCTTTCCAAGGATGAGATTAAGCAGGCTCGACTTGCCGGAATTCGGCTGCCCACACAGGAGCACCCGCACACCCTCTTTCACAAGCGCTCCAAACGCATAAGTTGAAAGAAGCTGGGCTACTTTCGCGCGCGCAACTTCAGCGCGTGCGGCGATCTGCTCAATTTTTTCTGGTTCGATATCCTCTTCCGGGAAATCAATCGACGCCTCAAGCTCGGCGAGCACATCCCTAAGAGGTTCACCGATGGCAGTTACCGCTTGGCTCAAACGCCCCTTAAGCTGCTCTCCTGCAAACTTGAGCTCCTCCTCACCCTTCGCGTTGATCACATCAGCGATCGCCTCTGCTTGAGCGAGATCCATCTTGCCGTTCATAAAGGCGCGTTTTGTGAACTCACCCGCTGCAGCGGGGAGAATTCCATACGCGTAGAGAGAGCGAAGCACCTGCTGTACCAGAACGGGACTTCCATGAAATTGAAATTCCGCTACATCCTCTCCCGTAAAGCTCCACGGTCCAGGCATAAACACAGCAAGACCCTTGTCGAGCGTCGCGCTCGTTTTGAAATCCAGAATCTCGCCATAGATGAGCGTGCGCGGATGACGAAGGGGGTCTTTCTTCCCCTTAAAGAGCGCCTTCAAAGCAAGCCGCGTGCGCGGACCGCTGACCCGTATAACAGCCACTCCCGCGGGCACGGGCGCTGTAGCGAGCGCTGCTATGGTAGTCTCTTCCATTCCCTAAATGAGCGTAAGGACGTATCCGACACCAAAGATGACAATACTCGCCACAAAGGTGCCCCAGTATACGCCCGACTGATTTGTCTTACGAAGATACATCTGCTGTGTGATAGAGATGATATTATTCACAAGCCAGTAGAGCACAAGCCCGGCCGGCATCGGGAACACAATAAACATTCCCGCGAATACGATCGGCATCAGCATCATGACCTTTTGCTGAGCAGGATCGGCAGATGGATTTGGAGTGGTCCATTGCTGAATGATCATGCTCGCTGCCATCAGGAGAACCATCACTGGAACGCCCCAGCCGAACACCTCAAGCTTCTCAGGTGATGAGAGGTCGGTTATCCAGAGCGCGAACGGCGCGTGTCGTAACTCTATCGCGTTGAGCAACGCCTGATAGAGACCGAAAAAGACCGGTATCTGGATGAGCATCGGGAAACATCCACCCATCGGATTGACTCCGCGACGCTTATAGAGCGCCATCATTTCTTGGTTGAGCTGGTTCGGATCTTTAACGCGCTCACGGAGCGCCTTCATCTCAGGCTGAAGCTCCTGCATCGCCTTCATCGACTTAAAGCTCGCTTGCGACAGGGGAAGGAGCGCAGTTTTGATGATAAGGGTCAATCCAATAATGGCGAGCCCGTAGTTGTGAACAACAAGATAGAGGTAGTGCAAGAGCCAGAGAAGAGGAAGCGCAAGGAACGAGAACATTCCTAAATCAATCGATCGCTCAAGATGATACGAGCCGATTCCCTCAAGCAAGGTATAAATCTTCGGCCCAGCGAACACAGAGAACGAACCCCCATTTTCCGAGCCGGCAACGCGCGCGATATAGAGATCCCCAGTGAGCGCGAGCGCAGAGGTAAACTCGCCCTGGGATGGCATCAGGCTCGCCATAAAGTAGAGATCGCCAAGGGAGATCCAACGAGCAACCTCGCGCACCTGCGTCTTGAGCTGATCAGCCGAGAGGTGATGAATCTTATTCGCCCCATCGAGGTAGGTTGCATGCGACACTGCAGTTCGCGAATCTGCATCGGAGTACCGATGAAGCCACTCAAGCCATACCGATTGCCCCGGGATTGAAGAGGCGAGCGTCACACCAACCGTAAACAGATACGAGTTGTCACTCAACGTCACCGTCTTTGTGATTGCAGTACCACTTGGAAGAACGCCCTTAAACTCAAGTATAACATTTCCACCCGATGCGATCTGGAGGTTGGCAGGCGAGGCGGTCGGTCGGGCGCCGTTTACAGAAGCGAGGGTGTAGACGACCCTCTCGTCATTTTCGTTACCAACGTAGACGCCAAGCGGAAGGGCAGCATCGTGAAGATCGCCAACCAAATCGAGAGGAGTTTCATCTCCCTGAGTCGCCTTGTAGTCATTCAACAGATAGCTCTGAACGCGGGCTCCAAGGTGCGAGAAACCAACCTTAATGAGACCGGACTGGACATAGGTAACACCGCTAGCCTGTACCTCAGCAGCACTCGGATGAACTGGCTGTGGCGCTCCAACTACTTGAACCGGGCTTGCAGGTTTTGCCACGACTGGTGCGGCTGACTTCTCTCCTACAACAGGAGCCTGTTGCGCCTGCTGAGACGCCGGCGTCACAGGAGTCTGTGGTCGCTTTTTCGGAGCCATGAAGAGGTTCGTATAAACGAACACTACCAAGAGGCACACGATTACAGCGCGAACCGTTCGTTGGTTGAATTCTTGAGAATTATCAGTCACGGAGACTCCTCGGGTACGTTATGAAGTGGCGTCATTTGTAGGGGAACCCCTCCCAACCGTCAAGGCACAGGGTCAATTCCTCCGGGATTGTACGGATGACACCGCACTACCCTGTGAAAGGCTAAACGAAGCCCCTTAAACCACCCATGAACCTCAATCGCTTCAAGGGCATAGTCTGAACAGGTGGGATGAAACCGGCATGCACCAGTAAAGAGCCAAGAGAGCGTTGTTTTGTAGAGCCAATGGAGCGATTGGGCAACGAGACGCTTTTGTCGGCGTCGCTCAGCAGGCTCACACATACCTACCCCTTGGTCATTGTTGCTTAGGAAGATATCCATGCCCACGAAGCGTTCCAACAAGCTCACGCTTATACTCATCGAAGTCACACTCAAGCACACCTCGACGAGCCACCACGACGATATCGATCGGCGGCTTGAGGTTAGGACGAATAGCCCTAAAGATCTCCCTAATTCTGCGCTTAATCTTGTTTCGACGCGTTGCGCGCTTTTCTATCTTCGTTGTTACAGCGATTGCGAGGCGACTTTCGTTCGTGTCGGATGGTAACACCAGCAAAAGAAAATGCTTGGAGTAGAGCTTACTCCCTTTTTTCTGACACCGCTCAATATCTGATCGTCTTCGAAGCCGGGCGCTTGGACCCAACTTTAGTGATGAACTATCGCCCAACTTCAGTGGTGAACTATCTATAGTGTCCCTTGCGCGGCGAAGTTACCGAGATTCTCTTGCGACCACGGGCACGGCGAGCGTTAAGGACCTTTCGTCCTCCCTTGGTCGCCATTCTCTTTCTAAAGCCGTGAGTCGAGTGACGACTCTTTTTGCTTGGTTTATACGTGCGTTTCATAGTGTAACTACCTACTACATGAAGCGGGCAGTTTAGAAGCTTTCAACAACAAGGTCAACCACAGGGACCAGAGACCCGCGGCCGTTAGAACCATCCCGGCTCGCCCTGCTCAAGTACCTTAAAATACAGTGATTTAAGGGCTAAAACTATTCTCGCCAAGCCCCAAGGATGTTTTCGACGGTCATCACCATGCCATCCAATGCAGACTCTAAGTTCACCTTCGAGATAAAGGTAGCGCCTGCTCGGGAGATCTCTTGAGCGGCCTCATCGTGATTGAGGAGCCACTGATGAACCTCTTTGAGCTCCTTAAGATCGCTCGACAACGGAATATAGTGTCGCCACGGCATAAGGTTTCGGTGATACCACTGCTCGAAGGGGCTATCCATCTTGAGCACCACGGACCCCATCATCAACTTCAAGTAGAGCGACTTCCACGCACAGTGGTAACCATCAGCGTCAACAACGTACTTGAAATTGAAGAACGTATCGAACGGAACCTCATCATCAACAACCCCTTCGCGCAGGAGAATCTCTTTGGCCTCAGCTGGAAGGTGTCCTATTCGAGTGATCTTAGCATCGACAACTCCCCGATCGCCGATCTTCTTCGCTGCCAGAACAAGCTTAGATCGCGCCGTCTGTGGCCACTCAGACCCCTCTATCCCGATCCCAGTAGCTGCACCACGCCAGAATATCGTCGGACGTCGATGGCTCCACCCGATCTGTGCAGCGAACCGCTCCGCTTGCTTTCGGTCTAAAGAATATCCCAAGGCTCCAATAAATGCCGGATCTGGCATCAAGAAGGTAGTTGAGTCTCGAACATTTCTGCCAAATGCAATGATCGGAGCACGTCGTGAGAACGGCTGACACCAATCCCACATGCCATCCTCAAGCCATACGACCAAACTTCCACGCGCATTAACGAGTCGAGGATCGTTCGCAACCGCCCTAAAGAGCTCCATCACAACTGGATAGTGTCCCTCTCCACGATCCCACGTTCTCTGGCTAACAGAGAAAGAAAGCTTCCCCTCACCATGAAAGGTGACCATGGCAAACATCCACTCTTTATTGATCTCGGAGCAGAGACGGTGGACATCCTGCTCCTTGTATCCGGAATGCATCCAGAAGCGCGAGGGGGGCTCATTGCAGAGCAAGAGGCTGTCGTCCTCGAGAACGAGCGGCGCAGGTGCCTCATTGTCGAACTGCTCAACCTCAATCATTGCGTCACAAGCCTATTTCGATATGCCTCCATACAGAGAAGAGCTCTTCTCTCCCTCATGCACCTCCCGCCACCGAGAACGCACCCGATTGGCGTCCTCGACTTTCCCCTCGCGCATGAGCGCCTCAGCGAGGAAAAACAATACCGGTCCGTAGGTTGGATTATTTTCGGCGACCTCTCGTAGGTCATCGCTCGCCAAGTCAACGAGCGTCGCGTTCCCATCACTAGGCATCGATCGCATGACAGCCTGAGCCGCTTGCCAAAGATCATCCGGCAGCACCAACCCATAACCAGTCTTTGCCCTTAAGACGGAGAACGGATTTCGGCGAAGCTCTCGAGCAAGCTCGTCTACAACCACAGAGTTCTCATAGAGCCGGAACGGCTCTTCAGCGCGACCATCTTCACGAGACAGCGGAGAGAGCAGCGGCTCTTGCACGATTCGCCACGCCTTGTGCGCCAACATCACGAGGAGTCGTTTCATGCTAAACTCAAGCTCAGGAAATCTGTCATGGAGAGAGAAACCTCCACTATCGATCCACGCGAGCTTGCGCACGACACACTCAATCTGCGGACGAGCCGGAAGGTTAAAAGGCCCCGCGGGATTGAAAACATGTGTTCCGAACTTTTCAACGAAGAGCTTGGAGCTTGTTGCCTTGTCGAGGCTTGGTAAAAGGATTCCGATCTCATCTTTAGAAAAACATCGGAACACCTCTGAGGCAAAGTTGACGGGAAGAGTCCGTTCCGGAGCGAGGCAGGTAACGATGTGAGAACGGGCGCTTCGAACCCCCGCGTCGTACGCGGCAGCCATCGTCCGTCCGGAATCATCCGCGAGTGATACACATTGAAATGCGATGTTTCGGTGGCGAACCGCACACTCGCGGACCTTCTCCGTTAATTCCTTATTCGCATCACGATCGCCCGTACTATCAACGAACACGACTTCAAGCGACGGAAGCGTCTGAGCCGATATCTGCTCAAGAAGTGGCTCAACATCTCGGAACAGCCCCGTCACCGGAATAACAAACGAAAGGTTCTGCTCTGGCTGCACTCGTCGTGAAGCGTGGCGCCGAAACACCCGGGACATCTCCGCCTGCTGGGCAACTCCATCAACCCCTTTTGCGATCATTTCACGCTGCGGTCGATAGGCAAGAAGCTCGGGAATAGAGAACGAGAACGTATGAGCCTCTTGGAGCCGAAGCCACAGATCAACGTCCATAGCGAAGTGGAGACTTTCGTCAAAAACTTCCTCCGACTCGATATGCAACTCAGAGAGGATCGCGCGCTTAAAGAAAACCGCAGAGGGAATTGGTGCCGATTGGCTCACCCAGTACTTGATCGTGTCAAACCACGAACGCTCTATGTTATCGATTCGTGAGAGGACAGATCCCTGGTCGTCGCACACACCACACGCGCCCATCACAATTGGATGACGTTGAATCTCTCGCTCAACGATCGCTAAAGCTCCGCGCGCATATCGGTCACTCTCGCCCAAACATGAAGCGATCTCACCCGTTGCGGCTGCGAACCCGCTGTTGAGCGCTTCAGACATCGTGGCGCCCTTGCGGCTCACGACTGTGATGTGAGGAAACTCTTGAGCGAGGGAAGCAACCACTCCAAGCGATCCGGTGTCCACGATGATATGCTCAACAACTCCACACCCCTCTTGAGCCAACACCGATTCAATCGCGCCACGCAGGCACGCGCTCTCGCTACGAGCGACCGTCACGATTGAAAACGAAGGTCGAGTCATCATCACACGATTGTCCAATCCAGGGCGCACCTCTCCACTTCAAGAGTGTTTCACGCACGAAACACTCCTCGTCTATGAGGGTTACGATGAGGCGGTTTCCCGTTTTGCTTCTCTTATTCACGCGAAGAGGGGGCTTTTTGATTCGCAGAAAGTTGATTTAATCCAATATCTTACAAGGCCTATGGTTGGGGCTCTCACCCGCAGCTTTTCTTGATCGGACGCGCATAAAACACCAGTTTGGACGGAGTCAGGATCTCGGACAACGACTCAAGCATTTGATAACAATGGATTTAAGGAATGATTTGGTTTCAAAAAATCCTTTGCTGCACCTCAGGTGCGTGGTACTGATCACTGAAATAGAGGGATGGAGCTACTCCACTCTGGCTAGTGAACTACCGCCAACATGCTGAGCGTTGAAACTAAAAGAACGACACGGGAAGAGGAGCAGCGACAGGACCGTATGGTTGAGCAGGTTACAGCCTCTGCTCAGTCGATGGTGTTTGAGGTGGCGACCTTCGGGCCTAAAGCTGGCGCTGTTAAAGCTCTCTTCAGGATTAACCCATTTGTTTTTGAAGGGATGAACATCCCAAATGGCATCGAATTTCCGAACTTAAAGAATTGGTTCGTAGACATCCTCCTTGGCGAAATAACAGCGCGCCTTCGAACCAGCTAAGGTCGTATCCACAAGAACAAACATTTCTCTCCTCTCATCATCCTGCTACAAATCCACCATGCGATATCTCTCTCGCGCTCTCTGCGTTGCTTCCCTTTTGATTGCGCCCCTCATCGTCCTCTGCGGCTGTGGCGACAAGAGCATCGGCAAGGGCCCTCACATCTCTGTTAAGCTGATCGCCGATCAAGACTCTGTTACCCCCGGCTCAACATTCACACTCGGCGTCCTCTTTGATCCTGAACCCGGATGGCACATCTACTGGAAAAACCCCGGAGACTCAGGTCTCGCTCCTCGATTTGCCTGGGAGTCTTCTGGAGGGATCGCTGTCGCGTCGCCGATGTGGCCGTATCCTGAAAAGATACCTGTCGGACCGTTGGTCAACTACGGCTACGACAAGGTGATGATCCCTTTCCCTGCCACGTTCTCAGCGCCCGCGCCCCGCGCGACGAAAACCTCCGTCACGCTCTCGCTCCAATACCTCGTCTGCAAAGACGAGTGCTTGCCTGGCGAAGCGCAACTTGAGCTCACACTTCCGATATCAAAGACGGCATCAGCACCTGGTCAATACGAGCGCCTCTTCGCTGAGACGCAAAAGAAGATTCCAGCCCAACTCAATAGGGTCTCGATCGCTGTTGAGGAGCAGCAAGATCAGATCGTCATCGCACTCATCCCACTTGGTCCTCAATTTTTTCCATCTACCATCACCTTTTTCCCTGAAGATCCTCGCGTCATCTCAAACACCGCTCCTCAAGAAACAACACTCGATGGTGGGGCGCTTCGCATTGCGCTCAAGCGCGATCCGAACCGCCGCGAGCCGATCCGTCGAGTCCGAGGCGTGCTCGTCTCCCCTCAAGGATGGAGCGAAACAGGCGAACCTAAAGCTATCGCAATAGATTCCAATCCCGACGACGACGTCACGCCTCTTCCCGGACAGCGCGGACCTTCAACTGCAACGGCTCAAGCGAGCTTGCCCGGGGCTGAAAACGTCGGACTCTTTTCAGCACTCATCTTCGCGATCCTTGGCGGCCTCTTGCTCAACATCAT
>JALRCK010000759.1 GCA_023262305.1 Deltaproteobacteria bacterium | reverse complement strand
GCCGAGATCCGGGAAGGGCTGAGCGGAAATCTCTGCCGGTGCACAGGGTACCAGAAGATCGTGGACGCGGTGGAGGCCGTCTCCCGCGAGAGCGAGGAGGGTGGAGAGCTACGCGGGATACCGTTTTGATGACAATTGCTTTCATCGTTGGGATCGGTATCTCCCTCACTCCACAGATCCTGCATGCGATGAGGAATGGTTACACGAGCCGTCTTTCGAGTACCTTCATCTTTCAACCCCATAACATTACGCACCTCAGTCCCTTCGTCGGGATACCGAATCCCACGCCCTTTGATGTCCTTATCTTCAATCTCTGGCGCACCCTTATCATCTTTTACAAAGCCGATTCAGCGGAGCAGTATCAGTTTAACGATAATCCGCTCCCCGTCTGGGGTGCCGCGCTCGGTGTGATTGGAGCCTTAGTGTTGTTGCTGGGGTGTTTTAAGCGACGACCGATTCCGATCTACATCATCGCAACAACGGTCTTCACCATAGTCGCCTCCGCGCTCATGGTTGAGGGACCCTTTTCTCCTCACCTGATAGTGCTAGCTCTCATCATCCCACTGGCGATAGCCGTTGGATGGGGGACTCTGCTTGATATCGTTCGATGTAAGCGTGTAGCCCTCGTCGCTGTGGCGACGGGAGTGCTTGGCGTCGCATGGACTCATTGGAATTGGACTTTTTACAACACAGTTGTTGACCCCGAGCGATCACGCTTGGGGCGTATCCCTAATTAGATCCTGCGTCTTCCGATCGATAAAAAGCGTGTAACCGAGATCCTTGGAGTCGCCTCGCACCATGTGGGACCAAACGAGTCTTACTATCAATTGATCTATCCGAACTCAACTCAGGTTCAGCTTGACCGAGCAACTACGGCTGAGCAGATTTCCCAACGATTACGTGAGAGACCAGGAAGCGTTGTTATCCTTGAGGATATGGACGACCTC
>JALRCK010000758.1 GCA_023262305.1 Deltaproteobacteria bacterium | reverse complement strand
TTTCTAGCCAAGTACAACGTCGAAGTTCACGGGCCCCATGAGGTTTCGTTTGTTCTTCCAAAGGGTGTGTCTCGAATCGAGATGCTTCAAGAGGCGCAATCGTTGGTGGGAGACAGAAAACTTATCTACCCCGACCAACTCACCAAATGGCAACAAGATCGCAAATTCAAAGCTGAAGCGAGTACGACCCAGCGGATTCATATCAACGGGCACGTTCGGGGCGGTGATGCACAATCCCGAGAAGAACAAGAAGCCTTCCTTACAGCACAAGGGCTTCAGATGCCAAGCCTGGAGGACTTAGCTGCGGCGTTTGTAGCGCATTATATTGCGACGAAGGAGCCGTTGTTTGGTTTCTACAAGAAAAACGACTACACCTATGTGGTCCGTGCGGCTGGTGGCGCGCTCTTCTTCTATAGTTGTGGGTTGTCCGACCGCGCCATCCGCGATGGCCTTCGCGTTGTTAATGTTGCGGTTGCCGCGGCTCTCCCCGGAATCAAAAAATAGATAGTTGGTTCTCGGGTTCTTGGCTCCCTGGATCTTGGCACCCGCGCAGCGGGTGGTTTTTGGATCTTTTGCGAATTTCTCAAATGTAGGAGCGGGTTTAGGGGGCGTCAAAGGAGCGTGCCCGTCTATTCAAGAGATAAGGAAGATCTGCCGACCTTCCTACTGGAGGGATTTCCTGAGTGTCACACGAGAGCTACGACCGCAAACAGCTACAAGATCTTAGGACAGCGGCCAAAGAGCTGCATGAGCTCTCGCTTGGGGTTGAGCGTGCGATCGACAGTGCGGCTGAGACAGGTGAGCTGCAACCAGCTAAGGATGCGTTTGCGGAGCTTGAGGCTCGAACCAAGGAATATGACAAGTTGCGGGAAAAGCTCGGTCCCGCAGGAATTTTTCTAGCCAAGTACAACGTCGAAGTTCACGGGCCCCATGAGGTTTCGTTTGTTCTTCCAAAGGGTGTGTCTCGAAT
>JALRCK010000757.1 GCA_023262305.1 Deltaproteobacteria bacterium | reverse complement strand
GTTTGGTGCGCTCTTTTCGCAATTTGAATGGGAGCACTCGACCCAACTTTCAACGAGCCTCGGGAACTTTATCTTTATGCTCGCCTGCATGATGTTCCTTGGATTCAATATGATTCCTCTGGGGATTATGTTTGGAACGTACATGCTCTTTCCTGAGGCGGTGAGCACGGACAACTTGGCACTCGCCGTCCTCGGTGGTGGCCTAGTAAGCACCTATATCTTAAACAAGCTCGCTGTATGGTGGGCGCTCTCGGCTGGGGCACGCGCCTTGCAGCCGAAATAATCATCGAAGATATTGAAGCCTCGCGGAGAGCGCCACGCGAGCACTCTCATCCAGCTGACTAACCTTGCAGACTAGTAGCAATCATCTTGGTGATTGCGTCATAGCCTACCGTGTTGGGATGGAGACCTTCAGGAAGGTTATAATACGAGCACGTTAAGAGATCGGGGCAATCCCTGATAAAGCCCTGCTCAAGGTCGATCACTGGGATGTCATTAATCGCCCCGAGTCGTCGAATCGTTGCAGAATAGATCAAGGACTGTGGTGCAAACATCCCATGCTGCGCCGTCTGAGGGGGGAGGGTCGCTATGGCAACGCTCTTGTTGTCAGCTCGCGCTACATTTATCATCCGTTGATATCCAGCCTCAAGTTGCGCGGCTGATGTGTCATAACGGGTATCATTCGCGCCCTCAAAAATGACGACGAGGTCCGTTGAGCTCCCAACGACCTCTTGAGGAAACCGCTCGACTCCTGACACACGCCCACCAGGAATACCAATAACCGTCTCTCCCGGAACCCCTGCATTCATCACCGGCAGAGAGAGAGCAGCGGAGAGGCGAAGAGGGTAGCCCCGAGGCGAACCTACTTCATCTATCTCACCAACATACTGACCCGGCTCAATTCCATCGCCTACGCCGTAGGTAATGCTATCGCCGAAAGCAAGGATCTCAATCTGTCCATCATTGTTTCGGT
>JALRCK010000756.1 GCA_023262305.1 Deltaproteobacteria bacterium | reverse complement strand
ATAAAATGAAGCGAAATAACTATTAATAAATTCCTTTAAAAAATCATCGGCACATACTCAACAAAATGAAGCAAAATGATTGTTAATAAATTCCTCTAAAAATACATATTAACAACAGACTTTACGTTTCAACTTTTAGCTTCATGTTTAAAGAAAAATTCAGTCATAAATTCTTGGTCAAGCATTCTTTTTAATCGTACTTAGATAAATATTAAAACTGTCTCCAATTACAATTATATGAAAAATAATCGCATAAATTGAAATTATATGATAATTCAAGTATTCTAATAAGCACTGAAATAAATCAAAATAAATCAAAATAAATCAATCAATCAACAATAAATCAAATATAATAAATAATCAAATAAATCGAATAAATTTAAATCAAATAAATGGTTCACTGATCTTTGGCATTTTGGCTTTCTTCTCCTTTCTCTACAATGTCTTGTGAAGCAATTCTCTGTTCAATATCATTCAACAATTCATCAATCAATTTGCCCTATACTTTACACCCCCGGTTTAATATAGCTAACTGTCCGAGTAGACGAAAAATAAAAATCTAATTGTTAAAAAAAACTGTCTACACGAGGATATCACTTCAAAAAAAACTTCAAACCCCCCACCCCATTCACATTCATTTTGGCAATGTCTTTTTATACCTCATTCCAATGTGACCTCTTCAGTGGGTGTTTCCTCTTTTCCAACATTCTTCTTCCTTGCGAATTCCTCCTCAGAGACCTCGTCGTAGCTCGTCTCATCTACTAGCGGAGTTGTTGAACGCCGCCTCCGGGCAGTTAACCTGGGTCGCTCCTCTCGGGATGTTGATGTTGTCGGTTGTCGTCCCGCTGTTGTCGTCTGAACTGCTGTTGTACCTGCTGTTGTCTCATTCTTAGCAGCGGGTACCTCCTGCCTCTTGACCTTGGGTCTAGCCCCGGTGTCCTTCTTTGCCGATGCCCTTCCTTCTGCTGTTGTCGCTGACTCCGCACCAGCTGTCACCGTCGGCCTCGCCTCCAGGAT
>JALRCK010000755.1 GCA_023262305.1 Deltaproteobacteria bacterium | reverse complement strand
GCGTATCCTCTCCCCCGTCAGGAAGTGGTCGCACGAATCGATACTGTTTGAGGTTCACCGCCTCAACCTCAATTCCAAGTGGCCCCAACCGCTTCTGGACGGCTTGCAGTGCGTCATCGACAGTTTCATTACGCTTCTTATCATCACGAAACTCAGAAGTTTTGAGTTCGTTCATGTAGGAACGTATCTCTGAGCGCACGACAGCGATGACGAGATTCCGAACGTCATCTTCGGTCTCGGCTACGTTTTGAACGAGCTTCACGAGGCTCTCTGGATCGGGCTTAATCCTATACCGCACGGTGAGCTTCAAGGCTGCTTCGTTTCCGTCTTTGGCGCGAGTATACACATCCTCATCCTGCACGAGTTGCGTAGAGTCGCCCGCAGCGTCCCCCATCCCCTTTCCCCAGCTTAGGTACTGGGGCGAGGTATCGAAGCGTCGAACGCTCTCCCACGGAAAGACCACAACGGTTTGCAGTGGATGGGCTACGCTCTCTGCGCTTCCGAGCCCGCCACCGAGAAAGGGCGGGAGCTTGCGAAAGCGCACGCCGTATTCGGTTGTTCCCATGTGTTGAAAACCGGTATCACAGCCAGTGAGCGCGATAAGTGAGACCAGGAGGAGCTTTCGAGCTTTCATTATTTCGCCTCCGTTGAATTCTCTCGTTGAGCTGCAACGCCAGCGAGCTTCTTTACCCAGGCGTCAAAATCAAAGGGCTCGACGTTAGCGACAACGCCTCCCTTTAATGAACCCAAAAACTGAGCGAGCTGGAGAGCCACGTACACATCCCCACCAACTTTAGCGAGCACATCACTGCGCAACTTATCAACACTAGCTTTCGCCTCAGCGACGAGGAGGTCTCCCTGTGCGAATTTTTCGCGGCGATAGAGGTCGCCTTCAGAGCGAATCATCTCGGCGTCCCCCACACCTCGCTTCTCAAGGTTTTGAATCGTCACGTTGCCCTCAACCTCAACTTTATTGACGTCACGTTGAGCTTCCGCGAATTCGCCGGCGACTTTGTTATACGCTGACTCGAGCTCTTGGAGGTTCTTTTTGA
>JALRCK010000754.1 GCA_023262305.1 Deltaproteobacteria bacterium | reverse complement strand
GCTGTTTATGAATCGCTCTGTTTTTATAAAGGGAATTTTATGAAGAAGATCTTAAATATTTTTGCACACGTTACCCTCATCGGTCTTGTCGGATTTCAGGTAGCTGAAGCGCAATCGGGTACCACCACAGCGGTCACACCATCGCCGAAGCCACCCACCACCGTTCAGGTGCGATGCCTCTTTCCGTCAAGCCGTGCGCTCTCCACTATTATCGCCAATGAGGCAAAAAATATGTACCTCACGGCTGGATATAAACAAGCGTTCGTGGGAGTGCGAGTTGTGATTAAAAAGCGAGCAACGTCCGCGCTCACGGTAGGAAATATTGCCGGGATTCAAAAGATAGCCCCGCAAACAGGCTCTCCTGCTAACCTTGTAGTTACTACAAATCCTGCAGGCGCGCCGATTGAGCTCGGGTGTAACGCCGAGGCTGATCTTGTGACCTCAGTCGTATTGATCGATTCGGCTGGAAAACGGGTGAACGGTCGGACGACAGCTAAGGTGATCGTACAGGGCGCCTTCAACTAAACGACCCCTGGCTCAAAGGATCGCGCTCTTCTCGTTCGCTAGTGGCCTGCACCTGAGCACCTACGAAATGAGTCGGGCGAATCGGGAAAAAAATACGCAAACTCTAGGACTACGTTGGTTGTCCTTACGATCATTACGTTACGGGAGCCTTAGGTAACATTCATGACCGTCGTCGCCCCTGGCACTTCAAAGGGGGCTGAGAAATTTTGTTTCTATCCTAGGGATGCAGGGCGAGCCCCCGTGATGTTTGTATGAACTTATTGACCGTAGACCTGATCGTTCTAGTCGTGCTTGTCTGCCCGTTGTCGAGTAGTGTCGCAGCCCTGATGTAGAGCTATCAGTCATGCTCACCACCCAAAAAACTCCAGTGGCAGGAAACACCTTCCAAATCGGGCACACACGCAGCTCTCACCTGGTTGGAGAGTCACACTAACGAGTAGTGGATCAACTCGCTCTCCTTCAGAAGAACTGAGGACTGCACGGGCGGAGAGCACATTCTTCGCGTCGCACTCTACTACAAAGAGTGATA
>JALRCK010000753.1 GCA_023262305.1 Deltaproteobacteria bacterium | reverse complement strand
AGACCTGAGGGCATTGGCGCTCACAGGGAATCGCAGGATCGTTTTTAGTGAGAATAATGACGCCGGAGAGTTCTTCATTAACGGAAAGCTCTATAGTCCGAGCAGAGATGATGTTGTCATTCCTCTCGGGACAGTGGAGAAGTGGGACTTGGTAAATAGCTCACAAGAAGTGCACACCTTTCACATCCACCAGACTGATTTTCAGGTTGTTAGTCGCAACGGAAAACCGCTTGAGTTCGTGGGATACCAAGACACGGTTGATATCGGTCCAGGAGAGAGCATACAGATAATTATTCCCTTCACAAATCCGAGCCAGGTGGGGCGCTTTGTGTTTCATTGCCACATTTTGGAGCATGAGGATGGGGGGATGATGCAGAACATCGTCGTGTTTGATCCGGCTAATCCCGGCGCGGTTGATAATAACCGGATGATCCAGGGTCAGCCGTGCGGGTAGTGGTGTATCGGTGTGGCGCTCTGCTCGGCGCCCTCCTGGTGGTGGTATTCCTTGGAGGAGTTGCTCACGGAGAAGTCCGACAGCCTCGCATGGGGATCTTTACCAAAGAGGGTGCTCGCATCGATCTCTCGTTGCAATTTATAGATGCTGGGGGTAGGCAAGCATCGCTCGGGTCGAGGGTTATTTCCGATCGTCCTTTTATCCTTGTACCGATTTTCTATAGGTGTCCGAGGCTGTGCGGTCTGACGCTTTCGGGGGTACGAGACCTTATCAATCGATTGTCGCTGACCTTAGGTACAGAGTACTCTGTGATTGCATACAGCTTTAATGCAGACGACACCGTTGCGGATGCGTCTAAGAAGCGGCTGGACTTGATGGGGGGGCTCTCGCACGCGCCGACTCACGAGAACGCTCTTCAGTTTCTCATCAGTGATAGGGAGACCATTGCGACCATCAATGAGCAGCTCGGCTTTCGGGTACGGTACGCAGATAAGGAGCTTGAGCACAGTTCAGCGATTTTTATTGTCTCGCCGAACGGAGACATTCGCCGATATTTCGCTGGAGTCGATTTTGATCCTCAGAAGGTGGGCGCCTCGCTCAGAGGCGATTAA
>JALRCK010000752.1 GCA_023262305.1 Deltaproteobacteria bacterium | reverse complement strand
GCCGTTCGCCGCCAGTCGCAGCCGCAGCTCCGGGTTCGACCAGATTTGGCGGATGGCCTGAGCGAGGCTGCGTTCGTCGCGCGGGTCGACGAGCAGCCCCGCATTGCCCACTTGCTCCCGAATGCCCCGAATGTCCGATGTGATCACCGTGACATGATTCACGAAGGGGGAGTGCTGTAAGAATCGACTGATAGCGGCATCGCCCTCTCCTGTATGATACATTTGCTCCCGAACGAGGTCATGGAACGCTCTTGTATTCCCTTGAGCCTCTAGTTCAAGCGCGCGGATACGCCCATAAAAGACCTCATCGTCAGGACTTTCTACGATCACCAGATTTCGATTGGAGCCCAAAATAGCCCCGGCCACTGCTGTGGAGCCATCAGGGCGGCGCTCCACCTTGATCCGAGTCGCTCCATCAAAAAACTCCCGAAAAATCTGCACCGCGCTAGAGGTCCAACTTAACATCGAGAAAGCGCCCTCTCTGTGCCCCCCACTATCGAAGGGCATAACTCTTCCGGTGAGCTCAAAATCAGCGACTATCGCGGGGATCATCATGCGAACATGCTTGAGGCTCGCCGTGGCGTTCAACAGATCGAGCCACGTTCCCCCTCCCTCGCGAGCAGCCACGAGCGTCATAAAGACGTTCGCATCAGGGACAACTATCTCATCGGTTGGCCCCGGGAGCACTTCGCTTTGAAGCACACGCTCAACGTGGGCGGCTCTTTGCCTCTTTATCACATCGTGCTGAATCTGCACGTGGAGTCGTCGCTCCGCCTCATCTACAAGCGCGGTCACCCGATGAAGCTGTTGAACGGGCACGAATTGCCCCGAAGCGAGCGAGTGCTCACCGAGAGAAGGATGAGAGAGCGAAACTCCCTCACACCCCCGGATTACCCCAAATCCAACTCGTTGTGCGCGCTCAAGCAAAAGCCGCCAACCCGTTTCACACTGATGAAAGCGCTGCTCTAACGTGTCGAGCTCTCCGTGCCACCTACTTGAGAGCCCCTCAAGGGCCACAGAGATCTCGTATTCCGGATGAGATACGGTCATACGTCGCACGCTCTCCTCA
>JALRCK010000751.1 GCA_023262305.1 Deltaproteobacteria bacterium | reverse complement strand
CGCGTACGACCAACTGATCATCAATTTCTACAAGCAGCGAGAGAACGAAGCCGCCGTCGCTGATCGAGAGAAGCTCTATAACGAGCGTTGGGCGCATCGCCTTAACGTTGCCAAGGAAGACGAAGCAGCGAAGGACCCTCCCCTACGCGAGCTTCCAGTCGCGAAGTGATACATCCAACATTCGTGTGCTTTTTACATTGCAGGCGCCTCCATACCTCGAGCGTGAGGCAAAGGGCGTATGCGATGCGCAACATTGTTGGCGACCGGCACGGTCGCCCTCCCCAGGTGCGAACTCGCGATACGGGAGGGCGACTGTGCTTGCCCCACCGTAGCAGGGCGAAGGAGGGGCGGTCGCCTCGTTGCGTGAGGCAAAGGTCGTTCGCGATGCGCAACATTCTTGGCGACCGCTGCGGGCGCGCTCTTCCCGCAACCAACGAACGCCAACCGCATCCAATAAATATCATGCACCGAATGAATTTCCCTCGTGGCGCGCACGACCAAAGAAGGGTACTTTTTGAGGCGCGCTTGAAATTCCCCTACCTTAGAACATCGTCACCTCATCTTATTCTCGATGGGTAAAAAAGGAGAATCAGCCCCTCTCTCTTGGCTTTTAGAGCAGCGGGACTTGAGCTGATCACCTTGCAACTCGTTGAAACGTAAAGTGATGTCATTGTGTAGTGTAGGTTTTAACGGATACTAAGTGGCTAACGCGCTTTCACTTCAGGGATTAAAGGACCTCGATCTTTCGCAGATCCTGCATCGCCTGATGCGCCGACAAAACATCGTACTAATAACCAAGGGGGTTCGCCTCCTCTCCTTGGCGATCGCAACAATAGCCGTGATTTGGTTCCTCTCTGTGGCAGTCCGAGACACCCTCTCTCGCAAAGGTCTTGAGGGCGAACTTGAAGGTCGCCTCGGCACTATCCTGAGCGCCTCAACTCAGAATGCTCAGCCCACCCAAGAGGTGGAGCGAGATTGGAGCATCATCGCTCGAACGAACGTATTCGGTCCCCTCGGCATTCAACAATCTTCAGCACCCGCAGCTTCAACCCCACCCCCAAGCCCCCTC
>JALRCK010000750.1 GCA_023262305.1 Deltaproteobacteria bacterium | reverse complement strand
TCGCAGGGGGTGCTGAGACCTTGATGGGGAATCTCGCCACGCGGCTCAAAGCGCGAGGAGATGACATCGAGATCTGGGCGACCTGCGCAAAAGACAATAGAACGTGGGCGAATGAGTTTTCGCCAGGAGTGTCTCATGTAAACGAGATCCCCCTACGGCGTTTCTTGGTGGATCCGCGTAACCTTGACGCCTGGATCCCGATACAGCTTTCGCTCCACGATGGGCTGAGTATTTCAACAGATGATCAACTTACCTGGATGACCGAGAGTGTGAACTCTCGAGCGCTCTACGACCACATATCTCAACAGGCAGGCCGTGTGGACGCAATCTTTTTCGGACCGTATCTCTTTGGGACGACCTTCTGGGGCTCCCTTATCGCGCCAGAGAAGAGTGTTCTCATTCCGTGCCTCCACGATGAGGTGTATGCGTACCAGGATGTCGTTGCCTCAATGTTTCGGCAGGTGAGGGGATGTCTCTTTAACGCCGAACCGGAGATGGATCTCGCTCGCGCTCTCTACGGCGATATCGCTGGTGGCGTAGTGGGTATGGGGTTCGAGCCGCCGAGCGCTGAGTATGTAGCAGCGCTTGAACCTTACTTTTCCGATCCTTCGCCGTACATTTTGTACCTCGGTCGTAAAGAGACGGGAAAGAATGTTCATGTGCTGATCGATTATTTTGTCGAAGCGAAGGCAGAGGGGCTGATACCAGATGAGGTCAAGCTCGCTATTCTCGGAGGAGGGAGCTTCGATGATCTGCACCGGCCAGAGGTTTTAAAGCGCAAGGATGTGGTGGATCTTCCGCACCTGAGCGAGCGTGATAAGCAGCGACTCCTTCGTCACGCGCTCTTTCTCTGTCAGCCATCAACGAATGAGTCGTTCTCAATAGTCATCATGGAGGCGTGGATGGTTGGCACCCCGGTTGTTGTGCACGGGGCGTGTCCAGTAACTCGACACCACGTGGAGGAGTCGAGGGGTGGTTTGTATTTCAGCTCCACCCATGACCTGGCAGGGGTCACAAAGTATCTTCTCAATGATCCTGAGGCTCGCGCCGAACACGCGAGTGCGGGTGCCTCG
>JALRCK010000074.1 GCA_023262305.1 Deltaproteobacteria bacterium | reverse complement strand
AAGACCTCTGCGATCGTCAGAATAAGGTAGGCCCAGAGCTGCCACCATACCGAAGGAGTTGCTCCATGTTCAATCAGACCCTGCGCATATCCTGTCAGCGAAAAAGCCATCGCTGCTGTGACCATACCGATAACGATCTTTCCCCGACTTGAAAGAAATCCGAGTCGCCCAAGTAATGGGTAGATACCCCATGTGAAGAGCGGAGCCAGCACTAGTATCAAGATCGGGTTGAGCGCCTGTATCTGGGAGGCGAGGAGCTCAAAGGTTCCACCAAACGGGAGGTGGATGACTCGATTCATGTGCTCAGCTTGCAACACCCATGAGGAACCGGTTTGATCAAAGAGTGCCCAAAAAACTGAGAGCGCGGCAAAGAGCGCAAGAACCCGCAGCGTGGCGACACGATGTTCAGCCTCTTGTAGCTCACGCAGATACATCCTCCAGGGTGTAGGGGCTTGCACCACATAGTGTCGTCGTCCCTTCCAGAAAATAAACGTTGCAAGTGCCATCAGCACCCCAGGCACACCAAACGCCACCTGAGGTCCGTACCATCGAAGTAAAAGCGGCGTCATCAGGGTCGAAACAAACGCGCCAAGATTAATCGAGATATAGAAAAGGCTATACCCCTCTGAAATCTTTCCCTCTTGAGTATTTCGATACTGGTCTCCGAGATGCGCTGATACACACGGCTTGATGCCACCGGAGCCGATGGCGATGAGAGCCAATCCCACGCTGAGCCCCAGTCGGGTGTCATCAAGTGCAAGTGCGCAGTGCCCCAAGCAGTAGACAAATGAGAGCACGATGATGGTACGATACTTCCCCCACAAAGCATCCGCTACAATCGCGCCAAGCACGGGCACAAAATAGTTTGCCATACCGAAGATGTGATACCAGAAGGTAGCATCCCCCTCCGTCATCGTGTTGAGCACACCGGATGAATCCACCAGATACGTCGTCATAAAGACTACGAGGATTGCTTTCATCCCGTAGTAGCTAAAGCGCTCCGCGGCTTCATTACCAACGATGTAGGGCAACCCGGGCGGGTGTTTGTGCAGCATGGCTGTCGAGAGCATACAGCTTTGTCACAAACGGAGGTAGCGAATGATTTATGAGTCGATGAGCTTACTCGGGGCGCAAAGACTGTATGGAGCGCCGCAAAAGGTCAACCAATTCAGGCTTGAGCCCGATCTTCTCTGCAGCATCTGGTCGATGAATAGCGTCCTCAGGACAGGCGTGGCAAACAAGGGCCTGCACGGAGTCGAGTAATCCCTGCGCGCGCTCAGCCTCAGCGCACCGGACGGTCACGCCTAGAACGCTCCCCTTTCCTCCCACTAAACCGAGCATCGCGATAATACCCTGCCTCGGATTTACCGCGTGATTGTTTACGATAAACTCGACTCGCTCGCCCTCCTCCGAGCGCACGAAGTGTTTCGCTAGCTTCATCAACATCACGATGGGACGGGCATGAAGACCATTCTCGATGTTCATAAGACACTCTCGAGAGAATACGTCGAACACACCACACGAGGATGTGGATAGACTAGGAGTGACTTTATTGATTGAACTGGGTTCCATAGGGCACCTACCCTGTACGCAAACGTACGTAGGCGTTATGCTCTATTTGTCCCCCGGTGTTGCCTTCCTTCGGATAAACGATTGAAAGGGTTACAGAGAATAAACCCCTTGAGGCCCTGCGACCACTACTTCACTGGCGTACCCGATGAAGAGTCCACTATCGACCACACCGATAATTGATTTAATCTCACCCTCAAGCTTTTCGGTGATAGCCGGAAAAAAGGCATCGAGGATGATGTTGCCCCGTTCGGTGATCACCGGACCATGTTTGCCACTTCCCTCGCGAATCACGGCTTCGCGTGCGCCAAGGGCTCGCAAACCCTCCTCAGCAAGAATAACGCCTTCGGGTACCACCTCTACGGGCACCGGACACCCCTTACCAAGCTCTGACACGACCTTGGTCTCATCAACGATGATCACAAATTTTTCACACCGCTTGGCGAGGATCTTCTCCTGAAGCATCGCTCCGCCCTTCCCCTTGATCGCCCACTTCGATTTGTTGACCTGGTCTGCCCCATCAAATCCCCAGGAAAGGTGTCCACGGTATCCTGGGTACACTACCGTTAAGCCAAGCTCCTGGCAGCGCCAAGCACTTTGGAGCGATGTCGGAACGACCGATACGCGTAAACCTTCCGCCTTTACGCGCTTGCCTATTTCAGTGAGCGCAGCATCAACGGTTGTACCCGTGCCGACGCCAATCACATCACCATTCTTGACTCTCTTCGCTATCTCTCGAGCTACGATCTCTTTCATGACCCTACGTTACAACCGCTCTCGTTCGGGTAAAAGAGATAAATGGAGGCTATGCGCCTTAAAAAATTAGCGCACAAACCTCTCGTAAAAGGTCGCCGTGGCGTCGTCCTCAACGATTCCACAGAAGAGGTGCGCGAAATAGGTCGTCATCATGGATTCCTCATTTGACGGATGAAGAAGCCAGTTATGCCAACGAGTTGTGGTATCGAATATCGCGGGCCTGTATTGATTGTAGACCCAGTTAAAATACGCCTGCTCCATGCGCAAACTTGGCCTGTACAGCTCCTCTCGAAAATGGGCCTCGAAGAAGTCAAGCGAATCGCGTGAGGCGAGGATCATTCCGCAGCAGTAGTAGTACGGAAAACCGCGCTCATCGAAATGAAAATCGCTCTCGGTGAGGTGATATGTGCTCTTGAGCTCATCAAACCCCCACTGACGTACCGGAGGATCAAACTCACCAACTCTCGTCATAGCAAGTGGTGCATTTATCTGCTCAAAGATATTCGGCACACCTTTTCTGATAATAATATCGCGGTCGAGAATCAGCACTCGCTCGTATATCTGAAGAAAAGACTTGAGGTGGTTGAACCTATCAAATGTTGGGTGGACCTTACTGATGGAGTCTCGAAGGAGAACAAAATCGGTATTAATCGCTCGCGCGTACCTTTCCTGAGAATCGATGCACAGGTCCTCATGCTTCCTCCGCGTTGCTGGATTGATGTCGAGGCACAAAAGAGCGGTCTTCATACGATCTCATTTTTTGCGGGTGCCCTTCGCGTGCTCCAATATATCGAGCGGGCTCGAGGGCGAAGACGCAGAGCCTCCCATAATCCTGGTAATGACGTTCGCTCTCGCAGCACAACTCCCGCCACGACCAAGAGGTTTCTCAACACGATCCCATTCAACAATGAAGTCATGCCAGATGAAAGATCCCAATTATTGAACTGCAACAGGAACCGATTTCGGACACTCAAACGATTAAGGAGCTGTGGCAAGGTCGCGCGACGCTCCGGGGTCACCACCCGGACGTGCGTTGCCCTTGCAGCTGGCGTATATACACACGTCCATCCCAGCCTCCCTGCCCGCCATGAGAGATCGGCATCTTCGCGATACGCAAAGAAAGCCTCATCAAACAACCTAACACGCTGCAATGATCCTTCTCGAAGCTGCGGGTATATCCTCCAGACCGGCTCATCCGAAATCCGATCGGGCAGCGCCACATCCTGAACACACGCTCGGGAAATGAGGAGACACGCGCCAGTCGCCCCAAACACCGCTTGCGGGGTGTCATACGCCCCACTATCAGCCTCACCACTCCCGCGATCGAAGTGTCGCAGAGATGATGTGAGAACCATCCCTGCTGCATCGATCGTCCCTGATGAGAGAGGTGAGAGATCGCTTGCAGCGCGCAGCAACTTCGGGGTTACAATGCCCACGCGCCCTGAATCGGAGAGAGCCTCGCACATCTCCAGCAAACACCTCTCAGAGAGCCCCACATCGGGATTGAGAACAAGCATCGCATCGAAGCCTCCTGCAATACATTTGGCGGCCCCTTGGTTGTGAGCACCGCAGAAGCCAAGATTATGTGCATTTGCATGAACCTCTATCCCGTGACGCTCTAGCGCCTTGAGATGCTCAAGAGTTCCATCTTGCGAGGCGTTATCGGTCACCCGAATGACCAAGGTCTCTCCGAGCGAAAAACCCTGTTGGGAGGATGCATGTTCAATGCACTTAACGATCGTCTCAGCGCTGTTAAACGTAACGATATGGATGAGCACTCGTCGCTGAGTCATACAGATATGCGGATAAGCCGCCCTTGCACTCGTCCCCGACGCTAGGGTATCGGCATCCCCTTCTCCTGAAGAATCGAGTTAAAGATAGCTTCAAAGGTCTGTTGAGATGGCTGCGACACAAGCTTTCCGTTTACCCACACCGAGGGAGTACCAAATAATCCTGCTGCCGCACCAGCTTTGATATCCCGGGACATCACCTCGCGATATCTTCCCGACGACATGCACTCCCTCATAGCGTCACTATTCACGCCCAACTCTTTTGAGCCATCAACGATCAAGTTGTCCTCAGAGAGCTCGCCCTGGTCGGCATCACGCACGAAGAGGAGGGTGTTCGCCTCCCAGAATTTTCCTTGCTCCCCAGCACATCGTGAGAAGAATGCCGCGGTGCAGGCGAACGTATGCAGGGGGCGATCCATTTCCGGATTACATGCTTGATCGAGAGGATAATTTTTGAAGACGAAGAAATAGCTCCCTTTATAGCTCTCAAGGAGGCGTTTCATGAGTCCATGCATCATCTTGCACGCGGGACACTCGTAGTCTGCAAACTCAACGATCTGAATCGGAGCGTTGGGGTCTCCAAGGTAGTAGTCACCGAACGCTCCCCCCTGGAGGTTAAGGTCTATTCGAGCAACCTTCGCATCCCGCCACTCCTTGAGTGGGTCCTTCGGGGTAATCTCCTGCGCTGCGTACACCTGGTAGAGCACCTCTGGAAGCGCGACACTTACCACTGCGGCAAGGATAGCCACGCAGGCTGTCGCGCGAAGAGCCCACGCTCCTGTTGGGGGAAGCGCTCGTATAATTCCGACCGTTGTACTGAACAGGCGCCACGCTTCGGTGACTCCAGACCGAATACCTTCTCCTACTCGCCCAACCCATCCTGTGCGCCACACGCACCCAAGGGTCACAAAATTGACGAGGTAGAGACCGATGCACATGAGACACAGGGAGCCGATAAAGATCTCCGAAACAGCAAAGAGCGCCACAGAGAGGAGTGATGCAAATCCAGAGAGCACTAACACTATGCTCGACCAGGACGCCAACGAGAGTACCCGACCGGAGTTTGAGGCAACGAGCGACCCTAAAAAGAGGAGCGAGTAAAAGAAGAGTCCGTACGACGCAACCGGGATACCAAAAATGACCGACCACTCACTTGCATTGACCGCCTCACAGTTGAAGTGCGCGTTGATGTGGCAAAAGCTCGGTCCCGAGGCGAACCCATGCGAGTACACTACATGCTGGTCCAACGCGATATACGAAAGCGCAATACCACACAGACTTAGAACGAGAGTCGCGATCCTAGCTTTCTGTATCTTGTGAGAGACGTCAGTCATGGCCATGTATAACAGCTCACAATCAGGGAGAGATTGTGACCCCCGTATTCATAGCAGGCTTTTGCGCTCTTCGCACACTGAAAGGATAGATATCCAAGGACACCATCCGCGGATGGTCCCAGGTGCAGGCTCTACGCCTCGCTCTCACCGAAGAGAAGCGGCGGCTTACGGAGGTGGAACCCTGACTGAGAGAGCTTTACCCAGATCTCCTGGAGGATCTCCTTACTCTGGCTATCCAGGAGATCGTAAATCTTCTCAAGGCTCATGATCTGCTGCATCGCAGCCATAGCGAAGATGGGAGCAGCCTGCTCCTTCAGCATCTTCTCATGAACCTCAGTGATAAACGCCTTGAGGTCGGCCTTGGTTGTAATCTGGGCAACGTCTTTTAATTCCTTACCCGCAGTATCTTGATCCTTAGCTTTGGTCTCTTTCTTTGCTTTCATAGTTCCTACTTATCAATAGCAATAATCTCGATAGCCTGGTTGTAACGGGTTGGGTTGTCGTGTGGATCTATCAACACTGGGGCATCTACCACAACAGCTCGCGTTTCCAAACGTCGCGGCTCAACTCCTGCTCGCACCAACTGATTCACAAACTCTCGAGCTCGCCTCTCCGTGAGGTGCGATACATACGCCGAGTCCGGACTTGTCGACTTAGCATAGGATGCCACTATTAGGCGGGAATAAGGAAGTCGAAACTCATTCATTCGAGCGATCTCCTTGACCACCGCGATCCCCTGCGGACACATCTTATGAGAATCCCCCCTAAAGAATACATCCGCTGGATAGATATCGCGGCCAGGATGCATTTGCATCCTCATCTCATAGTGCTGAGCAAGCACATCCTGCGCAACGATGCGCTCTCGGGTGGCCTTTATCTCGGCCTCTGTCTTCATCTCGGTCTCTTCAAGGGAGTCCTTCATCAAGCCCTGAATCGCGCCTGCAACCGCCCCGAATCCAGCTCCGATCGCCGCTCCTGGGCCCGTACCTGCCCCAACCTGGGCACCCACGACCATACCCGCGCCGGCCCCCTCAAGAGCTCCGATCCCCTCATCTCGGCCAAGCTTATCTGGACCGGGCACGGGCTTAGATGAACAGCCCAAGGATACAAGGGCGAAGCACACCCCTAACGCAAGGGTTGCGAGGTCCGAAACGATCCTATGTGGATTCCTTTGTATAGACATGCCCGCCCTTCAAAAAGGCCTAGCCGGTTAGGTTATGTCTATACGATGACGCTAAGCGGGCTATTGCATCACAATTGAGCTTTCAAAACGAAGTTTATGCAATTCAAACGCTGTCAGCGGGCTGCCATCAGCCTTCAAAGTGCGCTCAAGGGTCTCATAAGCGCTATGGTTCCCTACGATAACAATCACCAGGTTCTTGGAATCCCACCGCTTTTGTGCAACCTCCATAACCTCTGCCGGCGTTACACCGTTCACCTTCGCAAGGTAGGTCTGATCATAATCGAGCGGATAGCCTAAGAGCTTCAAACGAGCGTTTCGAACGGCGATCTCATCGATCGAGTCAAAGTTGAGGACGAATGAGTTCTGTATTGCGGTCTTTTTCTCAGCCATCTCCTCCTCTGTAGGGGGAGCCGATTGGAGCTTGGTCAGCACACCGATCGATTCCTCTATCGCTGGAGCGACCGATTGAGCCTTGGTTTGCAAGAATACATAGTTCACTCCCTTTACGACCGCTGGGGATATTCCACCATACACGCCGTAGGTCAGACCGAGATCCGTCCGGATGCGTTGCATCAGCCGCGAACCGAATCCCGATGTACCGAACACCTCGTTGAACAGATCGATCGCTGGGTAGTCAGGTGTTAGGCGCGGCACACCGAGTTGCCCGAGCTGCACAGACGCCTGCGAGAACGGAAGCTCGATGAAATAAATCCCGGGCTTGGGCACATGCGTGACCGCTGGCGCTGGGGGCAAAAGCTCTCCGCGGGGCTTCCAATCACCAAAATACTGCTGCACAAGTTTCTCTGCACTCGCTCGGTCGATCCGCCCTGTGATCACCAACAAGCCACCATCCGGCTTCACAAAGTTAGAATGCAAGGAAAGCAGAAGATCGCGCGAGATAGCCGAGACATCTCGCTCTACAGTCACTCGTCCATACGGCGAATCCCCGTACAAAAGTTGCGTAAACGCTATCGAAGCAACCGTTTGAGGATCCTCTTTCCGTCGGCGAATCGACTCAAGCGACTGCCCCTTCCACAGTGCAAGCCGATCACCCTCAAACCGAGGACGCAACGCTACGTCAGCAAAAATCGGGAAGACCTGATCAACATCAGCGGTGAGGCACGAAAAGGAGACCCCTCCAAATTAACCTGAGAACGAGCTTGAGATCGAGGCTGCGAGCTCTTCAAGCTGCTGGTCGAGCGCGTCGGCTGAAAGCCCCCCCGCACCCCCCTGTCGCATCTGATCACCCATGGCCCCAACAGCACCGACCGGAAATTGTGGAGCCCACAGAGAACCACCTCGAATCAACAATCTTCCCCGCACAAGCGGCAACTCGTCGTCTTGGAGGTAAATAACTCGCAGCCCGTTCTCAAGCCGCCACTCCTGCGGCTGGATGGGCTTAAACTGCGCGACCTCATCGCTCCTGCTGATGGAGCCGGCCGAGGGAGAGAAGCGCCCAGAGGAGCACCCCACCAAGACGAGGGAGATAAGGGAGACTATGGTCGAAATACTTTGTGCGCGCATGATTGCTGAAATCCTCCTACGAGCTCCGCTCTACAGTCGCGATCGTCCTTCTCTCAGGAACGAGATACTTGTCGACAACCCTCTTTACATCCTCAACCGTCACCTGAGTCATCTTATCGTACCACTCAACCGACGCCCTCCACGATCCGTACACCAACTCAGAGGAGGCGAAATCGAGCGCGAGAGACTGGCTGGACTGGAGGTGCCCGAGGTACTGCATCCCGATCGAACGCTTCGCGATATCAAGCTGCGCTTGCGTTGGACCCGTCCGCCTAAATCGATCAACAACTGCATCGAACGCGCGAAGAAGTTGGTCAGTGGTGTGGGGAGCCTTCACCGTGGCCTCAAACATCATAAGATTAGGATACGCGACCCCTGGGCCCTCTTCCTGCCCTATCCCCGCCGCCAACTGACGCCTCTTAACCAACTCAACATAGAGTGGAGATATCTTGCTGCCACTCAGGATCTCACCCGCTACAGTGAGTGCTGGATCATCGGGATGCGGGTAGTTAGGCTTT